>DATABQ010000619.1:0-4448 GCA_036259495.1 Longimicrobiales bacterium
GTGTCGATGAGGTAGGTGTCTTCCCGGGTCGAGATCTGCAGCAGGCAGATGCGATCGTGGTAGCGATGGTAGCCGGCAGCCTCGGTGTCGGCTGCGAACAGCGGCGCCTCGCTCAGCGCTCCCGCCAGCTCCGCAACCTCGTCTTCCTTCGTTATGTACTTCATCGTACTGCGCCCCGGCCGCAAGAGACCTGCCGGCCCGTCGCCCGCGTTTGCGTCCGACGCCGCCCGCCCCTAGGATGACGCGACAGAATCGCCGACTATCCTCTCCACGTCAACAATGACCGTTGCAGCGATGGAGGACGGCCAGGACCTGCTCGTCATGGCCGATCGCATTTACACCTGCGCAGCCGCGGGCACGGTGGGCGCCCTCCTGATCCGCGACGGCCGCATTGCCGCCGCCGCCGACATCGACGCCCTTCGCGCCGCGGCACCGCACGCCCGCGCGCTCGATCTGAGCGGCAGCACCATCACGCCCGGACTGACCGACGCACATGCGCATCTGACGGAATGGGCGTTCGCCCGCCGCGAGGTCGACCTGTCGCAGGCCGGATCGCCCACCGAGGCCGCGGCGCTCATCGCGCACGGCGCACCCCTGCGCAGAACGACGGCCCTGAGTTCTGACAACGGCGACACCGCGCTACCCTGGATCCGTGGCCGCGGCTGGAATCCGCACCTCTGGGACGAGACACCCTCCCGCGCCGTGCTCGATCAAATCGCAGGTGACCAGCCCGTCGTCCTTCAGAGCCACGACATGCACGCGCTGTGGGCAAACAGCGCGGCGCTGCGCTTCGCGGGCATCGATGCCGCAACACCGGACCCCGAGGGCGGCACGATCGTGCGCGATGCGGCCGGCGAGCCGACGGGCCTGCTTCTCGAGTGGGCGGGCCAGCTCGTCACGCGACATATCGCTCCACCGGCGCTCGCCGATTCGTTAGTCGCCATGCGCGATGCGCAGGCGGAGCTGCACACTCTCGGCATTACCGGGGTGCATTCCTTTCCCGGCATTCACCTCATCGATCCGGACCCGCTCACCGTACTTCAGGCGATGCGCGCCGCGGGCGATCTGCGGCTTCGCATCCTCCAGCACATCGCGCTCGACGACCTCGATCGAGCGATCGCAGCGCGCGTCCGCAGCGGAGACGGCGATGAATGGATCCGCACCGGTGGAGTGAAGATGTTCCTGGACGGTGCGCTCGGTTCCCGCACCGCGTGGATGCGCGAGCCTTACGAGGATGGCTCCGGCTGCGGCATGCGCATCATGCAGCCCGACGAGTTCGAAGCGGTCGTGCGGCGGGCCGCAGAGCACGGCATTGCGTCCACCGTCCACGCGATCGGCGACGCCGCCGTATGCCTCGCGCTGGATGTGCTCGGCCGATCCGATCTCCGCGTCGACGCCATGCCGCACCGGATCGAGCACCTCCAGTGCTGCCCGGCCGAGCGGCTGAGTGACGCGGCGCGCCTCGGCATCGTGTGCTCGATGCAGCCGTCGCATCTGATGACCGACTGGACCATTGCCGACCGCCACTGGGGCGGGCGGCGCGCGCGCGGCACATACGCACTCGGCTCCCTGCTCCGCAACGGCACGATCCTCGCCTTCGGGTCGGACGTGCCTGTCGAGCCGGTCGACCCCAGGCGCGGACTCTCTGCCGCCATCACGCGGCAGGACACGAGCGGCGCACCGTCCGCCGGGTGGTATCCCTCCGAACGAATCGCGCCTCTCGATGCACTGCGCGGCTACACAGTCGGACCCGCCCGCGCCGCGGGCCTCGCAGCACCGCACGGCACGCTCGACACGGGCGCGGCCGCCGACTTCGCAGCATGGGATCACGATCCCTGCACGGAGCCCGACATGATTCCGGACATGCGCTGCACGGCGACCGTCGTTGCCGGTGAAGTGGTGTATGCCCGCTGAACACGAAGAGGAAGTGAATTGCGAACCAAAATCGTAGCGACGATAGGTCCCGCCACGCAGGATCTCGACAAGGTGCATGCGCTCGCGGAGATCGGCGTGGATGTCGTCCGGCTGAACTTCGCGCACGGCACGCATGAAGCGCATGGTCGCGTGATCCAGCACGTGCGCGATGCGTCTGCCGCAGTCGGTAAGCCGCTGGCCGTCCTCGCCGACCTCGCCGGCCCCAAGATCCGCATCGGATCACTCCTGAACCCGATCAGGCTCACCGAACACGACACCGTAGTGCTCGCACCGGAGGAGATTGCGACCGGCAGCGAGATCCCCACGACCTACCCTGCGCTCGCGGACGATGTGGAGCCCGGCAATCGCGTGCTGCTCGACGACGGCCTGATGGAGCTGCGCGTGCTCGAGGTGGAGCCGCCGCGCGTCACCTGCCGCGTCATGCGCGGTGGTCTGCTCAAGGATCACAAGGGCATGAACCTGCCCGGCGTGCGGGTGAGTGCTCCCGCGCTCACGGAGAAGGACATCGTGGATCTGGAGTTCGCGCTGTCGCAGGACGTCGATTACATCGGCCTCTCGTTCGTGCAGTCGGCCGATGACCTGCGCAGGCTGCGCGATCTGATTCCGAATGGAACGCTGATCGTCGCGAAGATCGAGAAGGACACGGCGCTCGAGAACATCGAGTCGATCCTGTCGCTCACGGACGCCGTGATGGTGGCGCGCGGCGATCTCGGCGTCGAGCTGCCGTTCGAGCAGGTGCCGATCGCGCAGAAGCGGATTATCCAGCTCGCCAATCTGCACGGCCGGCCCGTGATAACCGCTACACAGATGCTCGAGTCGATGATCGAGAATCCCCGACCCACCCGCGCGGAGGCGAGCGACGTCGCGAACGCGCTGTTCGACGGCACGGACGCCGTCATGCTTTCCGGCGAGACGGCAGCGGGGAAGTATCCGTTCCTCGCCGTGGAGGCCATGGTCCGCATCGGCGGAGAGATCGAGCGCACGAGCGCATTCGAGGAAGGGCCGAAGTACGACGTCCCGATGCTACACCGACTGCGCCTGGGCGCCACACCGACCGAGCACGCCATTGCAGCCGCGACGGTCGAAGCGGTGCGTCTGCTCGGTGCGCCCGCGGTCGTGACATTCACCACCACGGGCAGCACGACGCGGCTCGTGTCCAGCTACCGTCCGCCCGTGCCGATCCTCGGCGTGACGGATCAGATCAAGACGTGGCGTCAGCTGTCGCTCGTGTGGGGCGTCGAGCCGGTGATGTGCACCACCGAGGTGAAGTACGAGAGCATGCTCGAGGCGGCACGCGAGCATCTGCTGAGCACGAAGCTGGCGAAGCCGGGCCAGCGGGTTGTCGTAACGGCCGGGATCCCGTTCCATGTCCGCGGTACCACGAACATGCTGAGGATCGAAGAACTTTGAGGCTGCGCTTCCTGGGGACGGGGACGTCGTTCGGCGTTCCGGTGATCGGTTGCAGCTGCGAAGTGTGCACCTCGGCCGATTCGCGCGACCGCCGTACCCGTCATGCCGCGCTTATCGAAAGCGATGACGGTGGGCGCCGCATCCTCATCGATACGCCACCCGAGCTCAGGCTGCAGCTGCTCGATGCGCAGGTCACCCGCGTCGATGCGGTCTGGTTCACGCACGATCACGCCGACCACACGCACGGGATCGACGATCTGCGCGTGTTCTCCGCTCGCCGGAAGCAGAGCCTGCCCGCCTATGCCGATCCCGTGACTGCCGCATCGCTGCGCCGGAAGTTCAGCTACATCTTCGATCCGGAGTACCATCCCCCTGCCGGCACGACGAAGCCCGAGATCCGCATACATGACTTCGATCCCGAAGCTGTCGTGAACGTCGCAGGCTTCGACATGACACCGCTGCGGGTGCCGCATGGCGACAAGGACGTGTTCGGCTTCCGTACCGGCCCGCTCGGCTACATCACGGACGCGAAGATCATCCCCGACGCGGCACGGAACGCGCTGGCGGGTGTGGAGGTGCTCGTCGTCAATGCGCTGTGGGCGGGCAATCCGCACCCGACGCATTTCAACGTGGAGGAGGCCGTGGCAGCGGCGGTGGATATCGGCGCGGCACGCACCTTCCTCATCCACATGACGCACCGCCTTCAGCACGCGAGTCTCGCCGCCACACTGCCGCGCGGCATCGTGCCGGCTTACGACGGACTCACTGTCGACATACCCGATTGAACGAGACTGACATGAGCGATCGCATCACACTCGACTACAGCCGCATGCTCGCCGCAGCCACTGGCGGGCGAGGACTGGAGGACGTACAGCTGGAGAACGCGGCCGCCCGGTTCCGCGATGCGCACGTCGATGTCGAGCGGCGGCGCGAGGCGGGGCAGCTCGGCTTCTTCGCACTCCCATACGAGAGGAAGGTGGTCGAGCAGATCCGCAGCTTCGCCGACGGACTGGGGCAGGCGTACGACTCCATCGTCGTGCTCGGCATCGGCGGCTCCGCCCTCGGCACGATTGCGTTGCAGAATGCACTGCTGAAGCCTCACT
>DATABQ010000620.1:0-2069 GCA_036259495.1 Longimicrobiales bacterium
CCTGCAGGAACGGGCGGGAACCGGCGTGTCGCTCGAGCTCGAGCTGGCTGCCCTGCGACCGGGCGATCTGCTGTTCTTCGCAGAAGACGGCGCGCGCGTCAGTCATGTCGCCATCTCGCTCGGCGGCCCGATCATCATCCATTCTGCACTGGGTAACGGCGGCGTCCACACGAACGACCTCACGGGCGAGATGCAGTTCGAGCAGCGGCTCGCCGGCATGTTCGTCTCCGCACGAAGGCTGCTCGCCGACTGAGGAGTGACTCGACAGGATGCCGGATGGAGCCGCCGCGCCACGTTGACGCGGCGGCTTTCGTTCAGGGGATGCGGATCGACTTGCCGGGGATCAGACGGCGCGGGTTCAATCCCGGATTCGCGTCCTGCAATGCACTCACGGTAGTGCCGTACTGCTTCGCAATCGCATCCAGCGTATCGCCGCTGCGGATGGTGTGCGTCCGCGCGCTCGTCGGCTGCTCGGGCGCCGCTGGTGTTGCCGGCGTGGCAGACTGCTGTCCACTGGTAGACTGCTGTCCGACGGATGCGCTGGATGTATCCGCGGGCACAACCGCGTCGGTCGGCACGCGGATCAGCTGGCCGACCTGGATCCTCCGCGCGTCGAGGCCCGGGTTTGCACGCTCGATCGTGCCGATCGTCACGCCATAGCGGCGTGCAACGTGGCTGAGCGTCTCACCGCGCGCGATCCTGTGCGTTCGCGTTTCGCGCTGGAGTGGCTGCGACGGTGCGGGCGCGGGTGCCGCAGTACCCGGCGCCAGTCCGGCCGGCGCACGCTCGCCCGGGTCGGCACTCTCGGGCGGTGCAATCAGGGGGCGCTCGAAGTCGGCGAGTCGCGCGCCGATCGCATCCTCGACACGCTTCGCCATCCAGGTCGACGGCACATTGTTGCTGATGATGCTGAACGCCAGTCGTTCACCGTTCGCGGACGTGACGTAGCCGGACAGCGCCGACACCCGATCGATCGTGCCGGTCTTCGCGCGCAGGTTCCCCTCCGCCGCCGTCCGGTACATGCGCCGCAGCCCGTCGGATGCGCCCGCCTCCGGCAGTGTCTCCCAGTAGTACGGCCACATCGGCGATTCCGCCATCAGCTCCAGCAGATCGATGATCGTGCCCGCACTCGAGCGATTCAGCACCGACAGACCCGATCCGTCATATATCGCAACATCAACGGAGTAGCCTTCGCGCTCCAGCATGTGCCGAACCGCCCGCCGGCCGCCTTCCACGCTGCCCTCGCCGACCGCCACACGGCCGACCGTACGCAGCACCTGCTCCGCCATCAGGTTGTGGCTCTTCTTGTTGATGATCGTGAGAATATCGATGATCGGCTCCGATGTATGCACGGCCAGCACGCGCACCGGTGCAACGGAGTCGAGCGCCGGCGCAAATACCGAACGGCCCGCAACCGGCGATTCCTCGCTCGTGTGCGCCGCCGTCACCTTGCCGCGCACCGCGATGTCACGGTCCATCAGCACACCGCGGAACGTCGCGGCCGAAAGACGCGCGGGATCGGAGACGGGAACCGACCGGATCACCGGCCGGGCACCGCGTGCGATTTGTCCGCGGACCACGATCGGACCATCGTAGGCGATACGCGTAGCGCTGATCCGGCTGGATCCGCCCGAAGTCGTGGTCGCCTGGTTCACGATCGCCACACCCTTGCCGCCAGGCACCAGCGTCACTTCCGGGCGCCAGCCGGCCTTTTCGCCCGGCGCGACCTGCAGCCGCGCTATGTTCTCCGCGAAGCTCAAGGCGCCCGCCGACGCTGCGTACGATGCATTCATGTAGTCCTGCTGCCACCCCTCACCGCTGCCCGGACCCGTGAAATACGAACCGTCGCCGACAATGTTGCCGCTCACTTCGCGGACGCCGAGCGCCAGCAGCGTATCGGCAAACGCCTTCCATACTCGCAGGTTGTCGCCGAAGCGGCTGCTGAATGTCGGATCGCCCGTACCGTACAGCACCAGGTCGCCCTCGATAACGCCGTCGCGGATAGGGCCGGTCGCCATCAGGAACGTGTTGTAGCGGAAGTGCGGACCGAGGTAGTACAGTGCGGCCGC
>DATABQ010000621.1:0-2062 GCA_036259495.1 Longimicrobiales bacterium
CGAACATGCGCTCTTCCGCATCCTGGAACCATGAAGCGCCCTGCCGCATCGAGAAGTTCCAGACGGGCGTGCCGATCTTGCCCTTCTTCGTGATGATGTGCACCACGCCCTTGGAGGCTTCCGTGCCGTACAGCGTTGCCGCCGCCGGACCCTTGATGACTTCGATCGACTCGATGTCATCCGGATTGAAGTCGTTCCACCGCGAGATCACGCTCGAGCCGAACGCCTGAACGGAGGGGCCGGTCGCCTGCGCGTTGTCGACACGCACGCCGTCCACATAGATCAGCGGATCGTTCGACAGCGCCAGTGACGACGCACCGCGGATGCGGATCTTTGCGCCCGTTCCGACCATTCCCGTACCCGGCATCACGACCACGTTGGACGCGCGCGCGTTCAGCAGGCCCTGCACGTTCGGGATCAGCGCGGTCTCGACGGCCTCCGCCGCACGCACCTGCGTCACGACATTGCCGATCGCGCGCCGCTCCTGTCCTCCAGCCGTGCCGGTCACCACGAGCTCGTCCAGCGCGATCGCGCTCTCACTCAGCTCGAGCTCCACTGTCACGGTCTCACCGGCCGTGACGGTGATCGCCTGCTCGAGCGGGCTGTAGCCGATCAGCTCCGCACGGATCGTGTGCGTTCCTGCCGGCACATTCAGCAGAAGAAACTGGCCGTCGGCATTGGTTGCGGTGCCGCGACCTGTCCCCGGTACCGAAACCTGTACCTCACCGACGGGTCGCGCAGTGTTGGCCGTGACGACGCGGCCACGAACGGTGCCGGTCGCCTGCTGCGCCTGGAGAGCGATCGCACCCGACATCGCGAATACAGCCGCAACGAGTATGGTGCGACAGAAAGTTCGGGGGAATTGCATCGACTGCCTCCTGAACGTGAGATGGAGCCACGCCCCCCAGTGAGGGAGGACGGGACCGAACGGCGTTGAACCTGAAGCTTTGCTGCGGTGCGACGGAGCCGGAGCGGCCCCGTCTTCACGCAAGATGCATCGGTGCGGCGGGTGCTAGCAAGGAAAATGTTGTGAGCTGAACGAACGGGCCGGTTCTGACGCGCCGCTCCGGCCCGTGCGCCGCACCCGATCGAGCGAGTATCAGTATCTGACGCGCACCTGGATCACGCCGCCCGTATGCCCCGTCCCCCACCGCGTCGTTGCGTCAGTCGCACCGATATAGCGGATCTCTTCGATTTCGCCGATACGGATCGCGCGCAGGCTGTCGAGGTCACCATGATGGACATCGTTGACGTACACGACAGCATAGCCAGCCGCGGCATCGCTGACGTTCAATGCCCCTCGGCTGCGCAGGAACTGCGGCCGGAGCTGCTGGAGCAGCTCGTACGCGTTCGGTGCGCGCGATGCCTGAATCTCCGCACGCGTCAGTACGTCGGATGAGACGACCTGGCGCGAAGCGCTCGTTGTACCGCACGACGCCAGCGTCAGGACGAGCAGGACCACGCCGGCGTGGCGCATCATGGCACCTGGATGGTGGGGGAACATCGCTCTTCCACAGGATTGGGGCGACACGCGGCGGGCGCAAGGATCATGACGCGAATCCGCGCTTCCGGGAACGGAGCTTGCCCTCTTCACTTCTGTCCGGGGAAGTCGCAGAACCAGCAGCACGGAGACGCATTATGGACAGTACACAGACAGCCGACGCCACACTCGTCTCACAGCTCAACGACCTGCTTCAGCTGGATTACGACGCACTGGCCGCATACCGCGTGGCCATGCGCGAGCTCGATTCGCCGCGCCTCCAGAAAGATCTCGAGGCGCACATGAACGATCACGAGCGCCATATCGAGGAGCTCGAGCGCCACATCGACCGCATCGGCGGCATGAAGATGCCAATGCCGCACCTGTCCGGCGTCTTCAAGCTGGCGGTCCAGAGCGCCGTCGCCGCCGGCACCGATCGCGCCGTGCTCCTCGCCTTCAAGGCCAACGAGATGCAGGTGCGTGACAAGTACGCTCGCGGGACCACCGAAGCAGACCTGCCGATCGACATCCGCGACACCGTCACCCGCGCGGCGGCGGATGAGCGCCGCCACTACGACTGGG
>DATABQ010000622.1:0-3728 GCA_036259495.1 Longimicrobiales bacterium
AGGAACGCTGTTGAGGCGCGCAGCCCCCGCCTGGGCGGTGATCGGCCTGGTCGTGGCGCTCCCGACCATCCTGGTTCTGCGCTACGCCCTGGGCGAGGCGGCGCCGCCGCTGTGGGTGATGCTGGTTCAGCTCGTTCCACCCCCGACGTTCATGCCGGATGATAGCGCGAACGCGCTGCGCACGATCGTCTACGTTCTGGTGCTGGGAGCCATCACTGTCCTGGTCGCTCACCGCTATGCGGGGAGGACGCCATGAGCGTGCAGATCACACATGGCAGCGTGCGTCGTGGCATGCGCCGGGTGCTGGAGCCGGGACGTATGACGATCGACGCGGGATCAGCGTTGGCTGTGGTGGGCATCAATGGTTCGGGCAAGTCATCGCTGTTCATGCAGCTGGCCGACACGCTTTCATCGCGCGGCACCGCAACCATCACGATCGACGGACGTCGCGCATCCCTTGCCTACGTGCCGCAGGTGCCGGCCCTGCCCGGCTGGCTGCGCACGGAGAACATCGCGCACATGTTCGGCCTCGGATTCGAAGCACTGGTCGAGTGCATGCCGGGGCTGCACCTGGCTGAAGTCGCAGGTCAGAAGGCCTCGGCCCTGTCGGTCGGCCAGCGGCAGGGACTGGCGATCGCTCTCGCCCTCGGCCGCCGCGCCGAAGTGACGCTTCTGGACGAGCCGTTCTCCGCGCTGGACTTCCGGCGGCGCATCGGTGCCCTGGAGCTGCTGGCTCAGCACTGCCGCGACGGCCGGACCGTCGTTCTGTCGTCGCAATCGGCCGCAGACCTGATCGGCCTTTGCCAGCATTTCGTCGTGATCCGCGATGGCCGCTATGTGTTCAACGCTCCGCGCGTCGGTCTCGGAGCGGACGCGGACGATCGCCGGATCGAGCAGAGGCTGCTCGACCTTCTGACGTTGCCCTTTCCAGCCATGGAGGTGCCCACACAGCACTATTAGGCTTCGCATCATGACGGAGCCACTCGCACCTGTACTCGGCACCAGCCGCGCCGCGCGGGAGATCCGCGAGTTTGCACAGCTCGCGGCCGGCGTCAGCGCTCCCGTCCTCATTACAGGCGAGACCGGTACGGGCAAGGGCGTTCTCGCTGCCGCCATTCATGACGCATCGGTACGCGCGAAAGCGCAGCTCGTCGCCGTCAACTGCGCAGGAGTTCCGGAATCGCTGTTCGAGAGCGAGTTCTTCGGCCACGCACGCGGCGCGTTCACCGGCGCCAGCCAGGCCCGGCGCGGGCTGTTCGAGCTCGCCGACCGCGGCACACTGTTTCTGGATGAAGTTGGCGAGCTCACGCTTCCGCTCCAGGCGAAACTCCTGACCGCGATGGATCACGGCGAGATCAGGCGCCTCGGTGCTGAAAGCCCGCGCCATGTGGACGTCCGCATCCTCGCAGCAACCGCAGTCGACCTGGAGGCCGCAGTTGGTGCCCGGACATTTCGACTGGACCTGTACCACCGTCTGCTCGTGCTTTCGTTTCACATGCCGCCTCTGCGGGAGCGCGGCGCGGACATCGTGCTGCTCGCTCGGCATTTCGTCTGCACGTTCGCCGCGCGATACGACAGGCACGTCGGCGACCTGGACCCCGCGTTCATTCGTGTGCTCGAGCAGCACCCCTGGCCGGGCAACATCCGGCAGCTGGCTCACGCCATGGAAGCCGCGGTACTCCATTCCCGTGGCCCGCGGCTGCGACCGCCGGATATCCCCGCCCGCATCCTGCACCCGGCCGCCGGCCCCGACACACTACCGCCTCGCTACTCGTTCTATGGCACTGAGTCGGAAGAGCGCGCGCGGATAGAAGCGGCACTGCGTGCCCACCACGGCAATCTGACGCGGACCGCGCGCTCACTTGGGATGGCCCGCAACACTCTGAAAGCGCGGATCTCCGCCCTCCGCGGCAGCAAGGCCGCGGAGGGGCGGTTGCCTGCACGGGCCCCGGCTCCTTCTATTGTCGGCTCCGGCCACGGTGCCGGCCCGACCTCATCATCGGAGCCTTTATGAAGTTCTGCTGCCGCATTCTGCTCGCTGCTGTCGCTGCCTTCGTCTTCAATGCGCCGCTGGCCGCGCAGGAGATCGCGTTGAAGGGCGGCGTCGCAATTTCGCGGTTCGAATCGACGGGACCTGTGCAGTTCGACGGATCGTTCGTATCGACGGCGTTCGGCGGCCATGCCCGCTTCCATTTCGGTCGCATCGCGATTCAGCCGGAGCTGCAGATGGTGTCGCGCGGCGCCAGCGCCAGCGGCTCCACCACTGACGACAAGATGCGCCTGGATTACATGGAGGTGCCGGTCATGATCGTCGTACCGGTCGCGATCGGCAGCTTCGAGCCGTACGTCTTCGGCGGGCCGATGCTGTCCCTGGAGACCCGGTGCCGATTGACACTGGAGCGGGACGACCTCAAAACCACGCTGGATTGCGACGACGGCTCAATTGAGAACTCGTTCGATCGCACCGTCATCGATTATGGAGCGAGCGCCGGCCTCGGTGTCTCGCACCGGATCGGCAGCGGCCGTATCCTGCTCGAGGGACGCTATACCTGGGGGTTGCGCGATATCTACGACGGCATCGACGAAAGCATCGAAGTGCGCAACCGCTCCGCCGTCATCTCCATCGGGTACGCCATACAGGCCGACGGCATGTAGTCAGCAGCCGGAAAAGGCGGTTTCGCCCCGCACCGCTGCGCAACCGCCCCCACACCGTGCGGGCGGAACAGCAACCACCTACGTTTGGTACCCCCCGCATGGGCCGGCCCTCGCGGCCGGCTTCGTCAATCGATCAGGAGGTAGGTATATGAGGGTATTCCGTGCCATCGCAGCTGCGGTAGCGGTGCTGTCCGTTACAGCGGCCGGGGCGGGCGCCCAGTCATTCGCCGGCGGCGACATTTCCACAGCGCGTGCGGGATTCGGACTCTCCCTCGCACTCGGTGAGAACGAGCTTCTCGTGGGCGAGCCGAACAACTCGTCACGTCCGGGTGAGATCCACATTTTTCGACCCGGCCCGAGCGGTTGGGAGCGTGCAGGCGGCCTGACGGCCCCGGACGCAGAGCCGTCCGACGGCTTCGGTCAGAAGCTCTTCCTCTCCGGCAACACGCTCTTCGTCGGCGTGCCTTCTGCCGAGGGCAACCGCGGCACGGTCCACGTCTTCGAGCGCGCTGGCGACGGGTGGTCGCATTCCGGCGAGCTGACGGGCGATGATCTCGAGGGCGTGAATCGCTTCGGCACTGCAATCGCGGCGACGGGCGAGTTCGCCTTCGTCTCCGCACCCGTGCAGAACCAGGCAGCGGGAGCCGTCTACGTCTTCCGCCGCAGCGCCGCTGGCTGGACTCAGGCGGGCAAGCTTACCACCGACTCTGCCGCGGTCCAACCGCTGTTCGGCAATGCGCTCGCTGCCGCCGACGGAACGCTTTTCGTCAGTGCGCCCGGCGTCAACGAGAATCGCGGACAGGTCACGATCTTCAGCCAGGACGCGGCCACCGGCGAGTGGACTTCGGCCGGCATGCTGCCGACACCGGAGGTCGATGCGAACTCACGATTCGGCTGGGCAATGACGCACGCCGATGGCACGCTCATCGTATCAGCGCCGGCCGCCAATGATGAAACGGGCGCAGCATACGCATTCCGGCAATCCGATGGCGCCTGGACGCAGCAGGCGCAGCTCTCGCCCCCCTCGCCCGCGCCGAACACCGTATTCGGCATCCAGCTGGCAAGCGACGGTG
>DATABQ010000623.1:0-2779 GCA_036259495.1 Longimicrobiales bacterium
TCGCTTCTTTTCACGCAGAGCCGCGGAGGAGCAGAGACGCAGATGTTCGCGGCGGATCCCCATAATGCGGGGCTATTTCAGGCTGTGCATTTTTCTTTCGAACAACGGATGCTCTCTGATGCACGTCCGCGACGCATACAAAGCAACCGCAACGTCGTAATCCGTTATAACAAAGAACAGGAACACCGACTCACCGCGAAGATGAATCCGCGCAGGGACCAGTGAGCTGCCACAAAAACAACTGCGACTCTGCTCCTCAGCGGCTCTGCGTGAAAAGAAGCATCCCGCGCCGCACGGAAAGCGCCGCCCCTGCCCCTACCCCAGAAGATCCGACGCGGTAAACAGCGCCACGACCGAATGACCGGCGGCCTCGATCCGTGCGCGTCCGCCCTCCTCCCGGTCCACGACCGACAGCACACCAATCACGCGGGCGCCTGCGTTCTCGACAGCGGCCACAGCGCGCAGTGCGCTCTCGCCGGACGTGATCACATCCTCGACCACCAGCACGCGGCTGCCTTCACGGAGGTTGCCTTCGATCAGCCGACCGGTGCCGTGCTCTTTCACCTGCTTGCGGACGGTGAACGCATCGATCGTGCGGCCGGCGGCAGCGGCGGCGTGGGCGATCGCGTAGGCCACGGGATCGGCACCGAGGGTCAGGCCGCCCACGGCATCGGGTGACCAGGCACGTGCATCGATCTCAGCCAGGGCACGACGGCCTATGAGGAGCTGTCCGGAGCCGGACATCGTGGTGAGTCGGGCATCGATGTAATACGACGAAGTCGCGCCGCTCGCGAGCACGAACTCGCCGGTGCGCACCGAACGGGCGCGCAGCAGCTCGCGGAGTGTCTGTCGCTCGTCACCGAGTATCACTGCACGTCCTCCCACTCTTCCGTGACTCCGGGAACGGCGAACGCATCCAGTTGCGCACGTGCTGCGGAAACACCGTCAGGGAGCGTCGGCGCCTCGTCGTCCGTCCATTCAACGAACTCCATGAATTGGTCCTCGTGCGCGGCGCCACGAAAGATCCAGGCGCGCCCGCCCGCGCCCTCCACGGCGTCGCGAACGGTGTCCCACGCCTCGAGGTAGTCATCAGCGCGGTCGAGCGGCACATGCCGCCGCGTGGTGAGCAGGCGCCGGGTCATCGCAGCAGCCAGACGAAGCCGATCACAATCGTGAACACACCCGTTGCGCGGGCGAGCAGTCGAGCGAGTCGCACCGAACCGTCTGCGGCACGCCCCAGAACCAGGCCCGCCAGCAGGCCGTACACAGCCATGCCGGCGACCGTACCGATAGCGAAGAGGATCAGATAAAAGATACCGCTGGCTGGCGATTCGAGGCCCACGAGCGGAATGAGCGCCACCGCGGAGCCGGAGCCGGCCAGACCGTGCAGCAGACCGACCGCAGTGGCAGCATGGCGATGGTCATGGTCATCGTGCACGGCGTGTGAGTGCAGATGTGCGTGAACCACGCCGCTGTCGTGAGCATGTGCGTGCGCGTGGAGAGCGCGCGCTCCGCGGACAGTCCAGGCGCCGAGACCGATCATCATGATACCGACCAGGCGTTCGAGCCAGTGACCGGCGGCTTCGGGGAGCTGGATTCCCAGCAGCAGTATCCCCGTACCAATCAGGATGATCGCGCCGCCATGGCCAATGGACCAGCGCACGCCGAATCGAACGGAAGCCCGAAGCCCGGGCCGTCGCACGGCGAACGACGTGACGGCCGCCATGTGATCGGCCTCGAGGGCGTGTGCGGTACCGAGTACGAGCGCCGTCGCGTAGGTGACAAGTAGCGCGTTCATTGCGTCAAGTAACGGTCCGGCGCTTGCGTCGTCAAGCTTCAAAGCAACTGGCGTGGTGCTGGGAAACTCCAGTCCGATCGGCAAATGCCGGTGGAAAGGGTTGCTCGACCGCAGAACATCGCACAGTATAAATGGATGGAGACCGGAGGCGGTGCTGAGGCAGCGGCCGGTCTTTTTGTTATCCATCGTCAGGAGGTAGAATGCCGGGCTTCGCAGCATTGGCAGAACCCTGGTGGGTTCCTGTTCTCTACATCGTCATAGTCGGCCACATCAGCAATCTCTGCGTCACGTTGTTCCTGCACAGGTCGGCTACTCACGAAGGGGTGAAGTTCGCGAAGCCGGTCGAGCATTTCATGCGGCTGTGGCTGTGGCTGACGACGGGGATGAACACGAAGGAGTGGGTCGCGGTGCATCGTAAGCACCACGCCTATGCCGATCGCGAAGGCGATCCGCATTCGCCGCACACGGAGGGGCTGCTGGAGATCGTGTGCGGTGGCGTGTTCTTCTACCGTGAAGAGGCGAAGAACGAGGAGACGCTTGCGAAGTACGGCCGCGGCTGTCCGGACGATTTCATCGAGAACAGGCTGTACACGCCGCGTCCGGCGCTCGGCATCCTGATCATGCTGCTCGTGGACCTCTACCTGTTCGGGATCGGCTGGGGCCTGATCGCCTGGGCGTGCATGGCCGTCTGGATCCCGATCTTCGGGAATGTGATCAACGGCATCGGACATCACGCCGGCTACCGTAATTTCGAGACGAAGGACGAGAGCCGGAACATCATCCCGCTCGGGCTGTGGATCGTCGGCGAAGAGCTGCACAACAACCACCACGCCGATCCGCGCTCGGCGAAATTCAAGGCGAAGTGGTACGAGTTCGACATTGGCTGGGTCTACATCAAGCTGCTTTCGTGGGTGAGACTCGCGAAGGTGATCTATGCGCGGATCGGCGTGGTGGTTGTTGTGCAGCTCTTCGCCGACGATC
>DATABQ010000624.1:0-11361 GCA_036259495.1 Longimicrobiales bacterium
ACGCGGAACCCACTCTGCAAATTGACCCCCTGAGACACAAAGGTGCCCCGGCCACGGCTGGAGGGCACCGCGGAGTTGTCGTGCGCACTCTCGCAGGTCCGACCTGCACGGCGCCACCCGCCACGGCTGTGGGCGGAGTCATGGGTGGATGAGACGATTTGCAGAGTGGGTTCCGCGTCCGGGTGGGCTAAAAGACGTAGCGGAGCGGATTACTCCGCATATCCACGATCAGCGAGTCGAGCTCCGCCCGCGCGGCGTTCAGCGCTCGCGTGATCGCGGTGTCCTGCTGCATTCGTGACAGCGTTCCGTTCGGATTGTTCAGCAACGCACTGGCGGCGGCGAGGTCGCTGCGAAGCGAGTCGGCCCGGAGCTGAAGGCGCGCCAGCGCCGCGCGGACTTCGGCTGGAGGGCCGGAAGTGGCGCGCAGCCGTTCGATCATGGCCGGCAGCTCCTCGGCATGTGAGCGGGTTCCTTCCATGGCGGCTGCAAACGACGGACTCTGGAGCAGTCGGAATCCGGGATTGGCATTGAGGTCCACCTGGAGCTGCCGGGCCTCGGTCATCATTGCCTGCATCCTCGTGAACGCGCGCTCCGTCTGCTCGAGCCGGGCGCGGATGGCGGGCGCCTGCTCCCTGAGGTCCGCGAGCACGGCAGTCAGGTCCGCCCTCACAACCGCCGCGCGAGCCGTCAGTTGGAACGGTGTCACCTGCGGCGTCTGCCACAGCGTGTCGCCGGGTGGCAGGACCGGTGCAGCGGCGGATCCGGTCGAGATATCGATGACGCGCTCGCTGATGGGCCCGATCGAGGTGAGCCGCACCTCACTGTCGGTGCGCACATGTCTCTGCACGTCCACAGGCAGCTCCACATCGATGACCACTCGTGCGAGCGTGTCACCGCCTGCCGGGAGCAGGCCGACAGCGGTGATGCGACCCACATGCCGTCCGCTGACCCAGACCGGCGATTCAGGGGCGAGTCCCGTGGCACCCGGCAGGATGACGTGGATGACATACTCGCGCTCGAATGCACCGAGCAGGTCATCCATGAAGAAGATCAGGATCGCGCCCCCGAAAAGCCCGAGCATGATCAGCGTACCGAAGAGAATGCGTCGTGTCTGGCGTGTCTGCTCGGCCATGCTATCTTCGCCCGCCATGATACGACTCGGTCACATCGACTACAGCAACTGCGTACCCGTGCACGCGCTCCTCCTCGAGAGGGGAGCGCCCGATGTCGAGCTCGTGCGCGATGTCCCGTCGCGGCTCAACGCGGCGCTGGCGAACGGCACGATCGATGTCGCACCGTGCTCCAGCATCGAGTACGCGCGGCACGCGGACGAGTACGCGATCCTCCCCGGCCACGCGATCGGCTCGGCCGGCCCGGTGCAGAGCATCCTGTTCGAGAGCTCGGTCCCGCTGGATGAACTCGACGGTGCAACGGTCGCGGTGCCCACCGCGTCTGCGACATCGGTAGTGCTGCTGCGCGTGCTGCTGGAGTTGCGTACGGGCGCGAGTCCGCACTACGAATGGTTCGATCAGACGGCTCCTTCGAATCCTGTTGATGCCGGGGCCGCCGCAGCGCTCCGCATCGGCGACATTGCGCTTCGATACGAGCCGCGACCCGGCACTGTCGTGTACGACCTCGGCAGCGAATGGTCGTCGTGGACGGGCCTGCCGTTCGCATTCGCAGTGTGGCAGGTGCGCCGTGACACCGACCGTGCGGAAGTACGGAGGCTCGCCGCGCTCCTTCGCGAGTCGCGCTCGTGGTTCGGGTCGAACGCGGAACTCCTCGCGGAACGCTATGCGCCCGCGTTCGGCCTCACGTCCGATCGGCTGCTTCGGTACTGGCATTCTCTGAGGTTCGATCTGGACGTCCCGATGCAGCAGGGTCTTCTGCACTTCTACGAGCTTGCAGCCCGCATCGGCGAGGCCCCATCCGTGGACACGCTCGACATCATCGATACATAGTACTCCGGCACGTGCTGTGTGCGGGAGTCGCGCCTGCTTCCGTTTCCCGCACGGCGCAGCGCATGTACGGCCGGTCCGGCGTTGCGGATCGGCCATTGCCGGTGCAAGCAGCGGGCCTGAGGGTGGACACGGGCTTGCAGCCGGGACTACTTTTCGGCCATGAACCAAGCCTGGACGTCACCCGTCGCCCGGGTCGGCCGGTCAGCCATCGACACCGCAGGCGGCTTCGGCCGGTTCGGTGCGTTCGCGTCCAGTGTAGCTCGCAGCTCGCGCGATGCCGGCACCTGGGGGCGCCTCCTCGTGTCTCACATGGCGCGGCTCGGCGTCGACTCCCTCCCGATCGCCCTCTTCATTGCCGCGTTCACCGGCGTGGTGCTCGCGCTCCAGGCCTCCTACACGTTCACGGGAGCGATCCCGCTCTATTTTGTGGGCGTGCTCGTCGGCAAGACCATGATCCTCGAGCTGGGTCCGGTCCTCACCGGCCTCGCGCTCGCTGGGCGCGTGGGAGCGAACATCGCCGCGGAGATCGGGACCATGCGTGTCACCGAGCAGATCGACGCGCTCGAGACCCTCGGATACGATCCCCTCGCCTATCTGGTCGTGCCGCGCATAATCGCCGGTGTGCTCATGTTCCCCGTCGTCGTCGCGTTCGCCGATGCGATCGGTGTGGTCGGCGGCTGGATTACCGCAATCAATCTGCTCGACATGTCGACACCGCAGTTCGTGCGCGGCCTGCGTCTGTTCTTTCAGCCGTTCGACATCCAGTACTCGCTCATCAAGGCGGCATCCTTCGGCCTCTCGGTGACGGCGATCGGCGCGTACTATGGCTTCAACACGCTCGGCGGCGCGGCCGCGGTCGGGCGCTCCACGACACAGGCGGTCGTCGTCAGCAGCATGATGATCCTCGTGCTCGACGCATTCTGGGCGGTGGTGCTGCTGTGAGCATCGAGATGCGCGATGTGCGCAAGGCGTTCGGCAGCAAGGTCATCCTCGACGGTGTTTCGCTCACCGTCAACGAGGGCGATACGCTGGCAGTCATCGGCTACTCCGGTGTCGGCAAGTCCGTGCTGCTCAAGTCCATCGTGCGCCTGCTGGAGCCCGATGCAGGCAAGATCCACGTCGATGGCCAGGACGTCTCCAGGCTGGAACGTGATGAGCTGTTCGATCTGCGCCGACGGGTGGGGTACGTATTCCAGTTCGCGGCACTGTTCGACTCGATGACGGTATTCGACAACGTCGCGATGGGACTGCGCCGTATCGACATGCCCGAGCCCGAGCTGATCGATCGCGTCGCCGAGTCGCTCCGGCTGGTCGACATGAGCGGCTTCGACGATCGTCTGCCGGCACAGCTCTCCGGCGGCCAGCGCAAGCGCGTCGGGCTCGCGCGTGCGATTGCGACGCGACCGAAATATGTCCTCTACGACGAGCCGACGACCGGACTCGATCCCGTCACTACATCCGTGATCGACGGGCTGATCCAGAAGATGGCGGACGAGCTGAACGTCACGAGCGTCGTTGTCACGCATGACATGCAGAGTGCGTATCGCGTTGCGGACCGTGTCGCAATGCTCTACGACGGCGGCATCCGGTTCGTCGGAACGCCGGCGGAAATCCAGAAGGCGGAGGACCCCGTGGTTCGAGGCTTCATAGAGGGAAGGCCGGAGCTGGCGCAGGAGGCGGTCGCGTGAACCGCAGGAACGAAGTCGCCGTCGGAGCCGTGCTCATCGTGGCGGTCCTGATGATCGTGTTCGGCACCGTCTGGCTGCAGGGGCTGCGCTGGGGGAGTGAGGAGCGCGAGGTGCGCGCCCGCTTCACCGAAGTCGCGCAGCTGCTCGTGGGCAGCAACGTCAAGTTCCGCGGTGTTCCGATCGGCCGCGTGGAATCCATTGCACTGGAGCCGGGCGGTGCAGCAGTGATCGTGACGATGACGATCGACGCCAGTGTCGCATTGCCTCAGCAGCCAGCCGTGATGCTCGCGCCGGAGTCGCTGTTCGGGGACTGGCAGGCGGAGATCGTCTCCCGCCGATCCTACGCTACATACGCGTACACGGAGCCCGTGGAAGCCGACATGCTGCCCGGCTACACGCTGCCCGACATGTCCCGGCTCACGGCCGTCGCAGACGAGATCGCGACCAACCTCGCCACGATCAGCACGCGCGTCGAGCTGGCTTTCACGGAAGAGACCGCGCTCAACATTCGCGAGGCGATCGAGAACATTCAGCGCGCGAGCAGTGAGCTGGCGGGTCTCGTCAGCTCGCAGCAGGTCGCGATCGAACAAGTCTCGGAGAACCTCGAGGTTACGTCTGAAGCGGCCGGCCAGGCGGCACTGACCATGCAACGGGCGTTCGCGGAAGTGGAGAGCGCGATCGCAGGTGGTCGCCTGCTCAACATCGTCAGCAATGTGGAGCGGACATCGGCCAGGACGGATTCACTCGTGTCGCTGCTCGTCGATGCGAGCCGCGAGCTCCGCAACACGGCCGTGTCCGCCGACAGCACGTTCGGGCAGATCAGCAGTATCGCGACCTCGATCGAGCGCGGCGAAGGCTCGCTCGGTCGGCTGCTGCGGGACACGACGCTCTATGTGAACCTGGTGGAGACGAATATCGAGGTGCAGACGCTGCTGCGTGACATCAGGCGGAATCCGAGGCGCTACATCAATCTGACGATTTTTTGAACAAACATGGAGTGGGATTGGGAGTGGGAGTGTTTATGGGTTTGGGAGTGGGAGTGGGGGGAGTGGGGCGCCGCTCTCATAAACCCGTGCCCACACCCACCACCACGCCCTGTAACACTCCCACTGCCACTCCCGGCGAACGCCAGTGAGCACCCTCGTAGTTCACAAGTACGGTGGCACATCCGTGGCTTCGCCCGATCGCATCAAGGCGGTGGCGCAGCGGATTGCGGCGGAGAAGCGTGCGGGCGCCGATGTGGTGGTTGTCGTGTCGGCGATGGGCCACACGACCGACGAGCTGACGCGGCTCGCGTCCGAAGTGACCCGCGAAGCGCGGCGCGAGCATCCGCGCGAGCTCGACATGCTGCTCACCGCAGGGGAGCGCATCACGATGGCGCTCGCCGCCATGGCCATCCGCGACTGCGGCATCGAGGCGATCAGCCTCACCGGCTCGCAGGCGGCGATCATCACGGACAACACGCATACGGGCGCGCGCATCGAGGAGGTCCGCACCGACCGCGTGCGCGATGAGCTCGGCCGCGGACGTGTAGTTATCGTCGCCGGGTTCCAGGGCGTGAGCCGGGCGCGTGAGGTCACTACGCTCGGCCGCGGCGGCTCGGACACTACTGCGGTCGCGCTGGGTGCTGCGCTCGGCGCCGATCGCTGCGACATCTTCACCGATGTCGCGGGTGTCTACACGGCCGATCCGCGTCGCGTGCGGGATGCGCGCGTCCTGCGCGTGGTCGACTACGACGATATGATCGAGCTGGCGGCATCGGGTGCACAGGTCATGCATCCCAGAGCCGTCGAGATCGGTGCACGATACAACGTACCGATCCGTGTGCTGTCATCGTTCGACGATGGAGACGGCACGCTCATCTCACGAAGGAAGGATCGCATGGAAGGGCTGGTGCTGACGGGTCTGGCGAGCGCCGGCTCCCAGGCAAAGCTGATCATCCGCGGCCTGCCGCCCACCATGGAAGCCATGTGCGCCGTGATGAGCGAGCTCGCGAACAACGGCATATCCGTCGACACCCTCACGCCAGCGGATCGCGCCGACGGCAGGCGTCAGCTGCAGGTGACGATTCATGAATCGGATATCGATCAGAGCCTTGCGCTGTGCCGGCCGCTGGTGGAGCGGCTCGGCGGTGAGGCGGTGGATGTGCAGAGTGGGCTGACGAAGGTGACGCTGGTCGGTAGCGGCATGACCGGCCTCCCTGGTGTGTACGCCCGATCGCTGGAAGTGCTGCTGGCCGCAGGCGTCGACGTCCACGCGGTGGGAACCTCGTCCGTTTCGATCTCGTTTCTGGTGGAGTCGGATGCCGAGGATCGGACCTTGCAAGCGTTGCATGCAGCGTTCGATCTGGCGAAGGAAACGGAATGAAGGTGGCAGTTCTTGGGGCGACCGGCGCAGTCGGCCGCACCATACTGAAGATACTGGAGGAGCGGAGGTTCCCGGCCGACGAGATCGTGCCGCTCGCATCCGAGCGGTCCGCGGGCTCGACTGTGCGGTGGAGCGGACGGGACTGGACGGTCCGGCAGCCGTCGCCGGACGCATTCGACGGCTGCGAGCTCGCGCTGTTTTCCGCAGGTGCATCCCGGAGCCAGGAGTGGGCGCCGTTCGCTGCTGGTGCGGGCGCGGTGGTCATAGACAACTCGTCGGCGTGGCGGATGCATCCGCGCGTGCCGCTGGTGGTGCCGGAGGTGAATGGCGGTGCCGCAGCGGACCGGCCGCTCGGCATCATTGCGAACCCGAACTGCGCCACGATCCAGCTGGTGGTGGTGCTAGCCGCGCTGCACCGCCAGTCGGAGCTGCGGCGCGTGGTCGTGACGACGCTTCAGGCGGTGTCCGGCGCCGGGCAGAGCGGAATCGACGCTCTGAACGCCGAGCTGGCGGGAGAAGTGGCTGAAGACTCGCCATTCGTCGCACCGATCGCCGGCAACGCCATTCCCTGGATCGGTCCGCGACTGGAAGACGGCTGGAACGAAGAAGAAGAGAAACTCCGCGCGGAGACGAGGAAGATTCTCGCTCTTCCCGGTCTCGCCGTTGCAGCGACGTGCGTGCGCGTGCCGGTCGAGACGGGCCACTCCATTTCCGCGACCGTCGACCTCGCGCGGCCTCTCTCGCCGCGGCAGATCCGCGAAGCGCTGGCGGGCGTCGAGGGGATCATCGTGTCGGAATCGGATCACGATCCGCTCGCGCTGGACATCGCCGGGACCGATGCGGTGCATGTCGGGCGCGTCCGGAGTGACCGTGACCTGGCAGGCGTGGTGCACCTGTGGATCGTCGCCGATAACCTGCGCAAGGGAGCAGCGACAAACGCGGTGCAGATCGCGGAAGCGGTCGCGCCGACGCTGGCCGTACCCCATGGGTGAAGCGCCACGTTCTCCGCGGGGCCGCCGCCGCGGCCGCGACGCCCGCCGTGCGCGTGTCGAGACGAGCTCGGGCGGCGTCGTATTCCGGCGGGGCGGCGGCGCGCTGGACTTCCTGCTGATCCGCGATCCGTACAACAACTGGGGCTTGCCCAAGGGCCACATCGAAGGCGGCGAGACACCTGCGGAAGCGGCGCTGCGCGAGGTGTCGGAAGAGACGGGGCTGATCGAGCTCGCTGTCATCACTCAGCTGCCGACGATCGACTGGTTCTTCCGCGACCGGGGGAAGCTCGTTCACAAGTTCTGCCATTTCTTCCTCGTGGAATCGCCGACGGGGGATCCCGAGCCGCAGCTCACCGAGGGCATCACCGAATGCGTGTGGCGCTCCGCCGGCCTTGCCATCGAGACGGTGAGCTACTCCAATGCACGTGAAGTGATGCGTGCCGCGGCACGGTGGCTGACGGGAGCGGGCGAGCTGCCCGCTGAGAATGCGGGGGAGTTGGAGCTGCGCAACCCGGTTCGCTGACGGATCATTCACGCCCCACCTTCAACGACGCGAGCGATGCAGCCGACGCAGATACCTACCGACTGGCGCTACGTGTATGCCGCGCTCGTGCTCGGCGTGGCAGCGCTCTTTCTCTTCAGCATCCAGTCAGCACTGTCGCCGCTGATCGCGTACGTGCTGCTGCTCATGCTGATGGCGCCGTTCGCCGGGACGGACAGACACTCGACAGTCGTCATCGCCGCGACGTTCGCCCTCAGCATCTGGCTCCTCGAAACGATGGGCTCGCTGCTCGCTCCGTTCATACTGGCGTTCGTTCTCGCCTACATCCTCGATCCCGCCGTCGACGTGCTCGAGCGGCGCCGCATCCCCCGCAGCATCGCCGTCGCGCTGCTCGTTCTGCCCGTGCTCCTGCTCCTTGCGGCCGCACTCGGCTTCGGCATTCCAGCGCTTATCAATCAGATCGAAGGCCTGCTCCAGCGACTGCCCGCCGCCGCGACGCGGTTCCTCGAATGGCTCGCCGTCACCCGCGAGAGTGCGCAGCGGTGGAACCTGCCGTTCCTGTCCGATGAAGTGATCGCGCGCTGGCTCGATCCGGACCGCATCGCCGCTTACGTGCAGTCGCGTCAGGAAGCGATCGCGCAGGGCGCGTGGGGCACCGTCACCGGCGTCGGCCGCGGCTTCGGCATCGCGCTGTCCGTGCTCGGTTTCCTCGTGCTCACACCCGTCCTGATGATCTACCTGCTCAAGGACTTCGACAACATCAGGATGCGCCTGGCCGATCTCGTGCCTCACGACCGGCGCGAGGCCTGGCTCAGCTTCGCAGCCGAGTACGATGGACTTCTCTCGCGATTCCTGCGGGGACAGCTCATAGCCGCGGCATTCGTCGGGGTCATCACCTGGCTCGGGCTGTGGATCGCAGGCGTGCCGTACGCCGGGCTCGTCGGTGCCGTCGCCGGCGTGTTCAACCTCGTCCCCTATCTCGGACTCGTCGTGAGCGTCATACCGGTGCTCATCATCGCGCTCCTGAGCGGCAGCTTCATGTCGATCATCATCCGCGCGGGTATCGTGTTCGCCATCGTGCAGACGATCGATTCAACGATCGCCGGACCGCGCATCGTAGGCGGATCCGTCGGCCTTCACCCCGTGTGGGTCATACTCGCACTCGCGGTCGGTGGCGCATTCTTCGGTTTCGTCGGACTGCTGATCGCCATGCCGGTCGCCGTTCTGATCAAGCTGCTGCTGCGCCATGGCATCACACGGTATCGCACGTCCTCGATGTTCCTGGGTGCTGCGGCGAAGGAATGAGGGAACGGGTTGCGCGGCGCGGCGGACGGTGGCTAGCATGCCGTTCTGTTTTCTTCCTGGCTGGTGGTGATGCGCGGGAGATTGTACTGCGGGAGATTGTACTGCGGGAGAGATACGGCGGAAGAATAATGGCGGAAGATTTTACGGCGGAAGGGTAGCGGCGGGATTTGATGCAGGAAGTTGAAGCACGGGATCTGACGATCATTGGGGGCGGGCCGACGGGCTTGTTCGCGGCGTTTTATGCAGGCCTGCGCGGCATCACGTGCCGCATCATCGATTCGCTGCCTGAGCTGGGCGGTCAGCTCACTGCGCTGTATCCCGAGAAGTACATCTACGATGTCGGCGGCTTTCCGCGTATCCTCGCCCGCGACCTTGCGGCCAACCTCGCGGATCAGGGCACCCAGTTCGGGGCCGACGTTCGGCTCGAAGAGCAGGTGCAGGAGCTGATTCGCGACGGGGAAGGCTACATCGTCACGACGGACCGCGGACGTTATCCCACCGGTGCCGTTCTGATCGCAGGAGGCAAGGGCGCGTTCGCACCTCGCGTGCTGGAGTGCTCCGGATACGAAACGCTGCTCGGCAAGGGCGTCGAGTATCACGTCAAGGACCCCGCACGCTACGCCGGCAAGCGAGTGCTCATCGTCGGCGGCGGCGACTCGGCAGTCGATTGGGTCCTGAACCTCAAGGACGTCGCCGCCAGACTCATCATCATCCATCGACGCGAAGGATTCCGCGCCCACGCCCACTCGATGAAGCTGATGAAGGAGGCCGTCGACTCCGGACAGGTCGAGCTGCTCACCCACCGCGAAGTGCGCCAGATCCATGGTGACGCCTGTGTCACCGCCGTGACGATCTTCGACAACCGCTCCGATCAGGATGAGACGCACGAGGTCGACGCCGTGCTCTCGCTCATCGGCTTCAAGCCCGATCTCGGACCCATCGCTTCGTGGGGGCTGGAGCTCGAGCGCAACTCGATCAGAGTCAACCATCTTCTCGAGACGAACCTCCCGCGCGTCTACGCGGCCGGCGACATCGCCCATTACGAGGGAAAGCTCGAGCTCATCGCCACAGGCTTCAGCGAGGCCGCCATGGCCGTCAACCACGCCGTTCATGCCATCAATCCGAAAGCCCGATACAGCCCTGGACACTCGACGAATCTGAAGGTGTTCAAGGAGCGTGAGGAGGCTGAGGAAGCCGCATTGTCGGGGGGATCATGACCGGCTACTGGCATGCTTCGTGTATCCGCCCCGGTAGTCACTTTGCCTTCAATACACGTGCGCCCCGACCATGAGCGACAACCAGAAGACGATCCTGCTCGTCGAGGACAACGAGGACAACCTCGTCGTCTATCGAACCATTCTCGAGCACGTCGGTTATCGCGTGGTCGAAGCACGTGACGGCGAGGAGGGTGTCGCACGCGCGCGCGAGCAGATGCCAGACCTCATCCTCATGGACATCTCCATTCCCAAAATGGATGGCTGGGAGGCGACGCAACGATTGAAGGCCGACAACGGCACCAGCAAGATTCCCATCATCGCGCTGACGGCACACGCGCTCGAAGAGGACCGTCAGAAGGCCATCCAGGCCGGCTGCGACGGTTACCTCGCCAAGCCCGTCGAGCCGCGCCGCGTCGTACAGGAAGTCGAACGCTTCGTCGGACCCGCCCGCTAGGTCGCAGAGTAACCCGGCAAGCCTGCCGCACGTGGTGCGTTGTGCCTGTGCCGTGTGCCTGTACTGTCGGCACCCTTCAGAACCGTCATTGAAGGCCCCTTCCTTGCTGAAGGAAAGCGCGGCCGAGTTGCGTTTTCGCAATCAAGAATTATTATTGATAAGTACCACGGAAGCTGGACCTTAATTGCAACGGGCGGGGAAGAATCATGGCGAAGAATGGGCGTGAAGAGCTGATTGCAGGCCTCAACGATGATCTGGCGCATGAATACACGGCGATCATCTCATATCTGCTGCACTCGAGGCTGGCGAACGGTCGGGGGCGGATGGAGCTGGCGGAGTTCTTCGAGGCGGAGATTACGGACGAGCTCGAGCACGCGAAGTATCTGTCGCACAAGATAGTGGCCTTGGGCGGCATGCCGACGACGATGCCGGCAGCCGTGCAGCTCGGGAAGGACAATCGTGAGATGCTGGAGCTGTCGCTGAAGGCGGAGCAGGAGACGATCGCACGGTATACGACGCGGATCGATCAGGCGGAGAAGGCGGGTGAAGTGGGCCTGAAGGTGGAGCTGGAGGATCTGGTCGCGGAGGAGACGAGGCACAAGGAGGATCTGGAGCGCGTGCTCGTCGGCTGGAGAGACTAGAACTGCATGGGAGGGGGATTGGGAGCGGGTCTCCCACACCCGCACCCGATAACTCTCCCACTCCCGATCCCTCACCCTACATCCCGATCCAGCGGTCGATGGCGCGGAGCGTTGCGAGGCAGGTGGCTTCCTCGGCGGCGCGGGAGTTATCTACAGGCACTATGCCGGACAGTGTCGCGACCTTGCGGCCTACGGACGCCTCGACGGACACGACGGCATAGCTGCGCCCGAACA
>DATABQ010000625.1:0-5374 GCA_036259495.1 Longimicrobiales bacterium
GTTCAGCAGATTGATGAAGCCGAGGATCACGGCTACCACGATCACCCACCCGCCCCAGTTCCGCAGCAGCCCGAGCCCGACGATCAGATTCGGCAGCGCCATCATCAGCATGAACGCGCCTGCGAAGCCGCCGATCATCGACATCACGCCGAACGCTGCGGGATCGCCGGATATCACGCCCACTCCGGACAGGATGCCGAACGCGGCCATCCCGATCAGCAGATCGATGACGCCGAGCACGACGTGAAGCCATCCGAGAATCCTCACGTGCTTGCCAATATTCCTCCTGTTCCCGAGAGTCTGTGCCTGCACGTACACTACGCGGCGGACGCCGTGCGGGTTTTGTCGTCGCTCAGGTCGTGGCTCCGGTCGTGGCTCAGGTCGTCGCTCAGGACGAGAGCGCCTGCGCGAGCCATGCGCGTGCGACGCGCCATTCACGCTTGACCGTCGGAGTCGAGATCCCGAGCGCTGCAGCCGTCTCCTCGACGGACAGGCCGGCGAAGAACCGGCACTCGATCACCTCCGTCTGACGCGGGCTGATCGATTCCAGCTCGACCAGCGCGCTCTCCAGATCCAGCACGTCGTGCGACATGCGCTCGGCCGTGAACACCGTCTCCACCGCGAGCAGCGCGTTGCCGCGGTTGCGAGTCGCGCGGCGGCGGGCCGCATCCACCAGCACCTGTCGCATCGCGCGTGCTGCGATGCGGAAGAAGTGCACGCGGTCGTTCGCGATCGCGCCCGCGCCCGGCACCAGCTTCATGTATGCCTCGTGGACGAGCGCCGTCGTGTTCAGCGTCTGCTGGCCGGGATTATCGCGCACGCGGTGCGCGAGACGCCTCAGCTCATCATACGTGCGGACGTAGAGCCTCTGGAACGCCTCGCGATCGCCTGAGTCGGCTGCGCGCAGGAGCTGCGTGACGGTATCGTCGTTCACGGCAGGCCTCGGATAAACAACTGATTGGACCACCAGCTTACGACCGCCCGGGCCACGAGCGCAACCCGGCCGCAACACGGAGCGCAACCCGGCCGCAACACGGAGCGCAAGCCGGCCGCAACACGGGACGTAACACCGGGCGCGCGCCTTGCTGCAACCGCACACCACCGACAACCGGAAGGGACCGATCATGGAACGCATTCGTTCGATAGTGGCCGCAAGCGACCTCAGCCAGTCCGCCGACTCCGTCGTCAGGGCGGCCGGCGCGCTCGCGGAGCTCACGGGCGCGCAGCTCCACGTGGTGCACGCGTTCGACATGGAGCTGGCGCCGTACACGCCTCACGACGAAGGCCTCCCCGGACTGGATGACTGGGTGCGCGACACGGAGCGCAGGCTCGACGAGCAGATCGCGCGTGCGCTTCCGGCCAGTGCGGCGCCGGTGACGACTCGGAAGGTCATCGTCGACAAGGCGCACCGGGCGATCGAGGAGCGGGCGGATGCCGTTGCGGCCGACCTCATCGTCGTCGGGCGGCACAGGGAGCGGCCGATGGGTAACGGCTTTCTCGGCACCACTGCCGACCGTGTGATCCGCACTGCGCATGTGCCGTGTCTCGTGGTCGGTGGCGATCTCGGGATGCCGCTCCGTCGCCTGCTCGTGCCGCTCGACATGTCCGACCCGGCGCTCCGGGCCCTGGACACGGCGCTCCGCTGGGCCGGCTCGCTCCAGGGCAGCTCGAAGGCGGAGACGCCGGAGCTGACGGTAATGCACGTGATCCCGCGCGTGTACGATGTGAAGGAGCTCGCGTTCGACACGGCCGTCATCGGACCGGAGCTCGAGCAGATGGTCGAGGCCGCAAGGGCACGCGTCGGCACGCCCGAAGCCATCACCGTGCGTGAGATCGTTCGCTGGGGCGACCGCCCGGCGGAGGAGATCGTCGCGGTGGCCGCGGAAGAGTCGACCGATCTGATCGTGCTCGCGACGCACGGCTACGGTGCGTTCAAGCGGTTCCTCATCGGCAGCATCGCGTCCGGCGTGACACGCCACGCAACCTGTCCCGTGCTGCTGATCCCCTGGAGCGACTGATCGGCGGTGGCGCACTGTGCGGCGGCGCCGGACGCAGCCGCTGCCACTGCACTGTTCAGCACCGCCCGCACGTCCTAAGCTTCGGGCATACGCACGCGAGAACCATAGAGGTCGCCAATGCCGGCTGAAGCCCCTCACAACGCACTCCCGCGACGAGCTTCGGCTCTGCTCCGGCGGTCGGCACGCCTGCTGCTGATCGCCATTTGCGCTGGAACGGCGGCGTGCGGGTTCAGGGGCAGCGCGCAGCCGCTCCGCGTGATGAGCTACAACATCGCCGCCGGCCACGGTGACCTCGCGGCGATCGCGACGGTGATCCGCGAGGCCGACCCGGACATCGTTGCACTTCAGGAAGTCGATGTACACTGGAGTGAGCGCAGCGGGCTCGCCGACCAGGCAGCGGCGCTCGCCGACGCACTCGGCATGCACGTGCGGTTCGCGCCGATCTATCACGTGGCCGATGACCCGCCGCGCGAGTTCGGTCTTGCGATCCTGAGCAGGTATCCCGTCGTCGAGTTCACCAACCACGTCATTCCGCGACTCTCCACTCAGGTCGAGGAAGCAGAGCCGCGACCGATGCCCGGATTTCCGCAGGCGGTGGTGGACATCGGCGGCACGCGCATTCACGTGTTCGATACGCACCTCGACTATCGAGCCGACCCGCGCGTTCGCGTGCAGCAGGTGGCAGCGATGCTTCGCGTGATGGAGAACGTGGCGGCCCCCGTAATCCTGATGGGCGATCTCAATGCGCAGCCGGACGCGCCGGAGCTCCAGCCGCTCTTCGGCCTGCTGCGCGACGCCTGGCGGGACGGCGGTGGTGACGGTGCAGGCTACACGTATCCCGGCGAATCGCCGGTGCGTCGTATCGACTACGTGATGACGTCCGGACACTTCGAAGTGCGCAGCGCGATGGTGCCTGTCACGACTGCGTCCGATCATCGTCCTGTCGTCGTTGAACTGGTCATGCGATGACTCTGCGCGGATCGATCGTATTCGCCGCGCTTGCAGTCCTCGGCGGGTGCGCGGCACCGATGCAGCAGTGGAAGGGGAACGTGCACACGCATTCCGTGTGGAGCGACGGCACCGACTACCCCGAGATGATCGTCGACTGGTATCACTCGAACGGCTATGACTTCCTTGCGCTCACGGAGCATGACATGCTGGCGGAGGGTGAGCGATTGCTGGATGTGAATGCGCCCGATCCGGGCTGGCCGCCGCGCAACGAATCCGCCCGGCGCGCGCTTCCGGGTTATCGGGAGCGATTCGGTGACTGGGTGCAGGAGCATCGGGACGGTGAGCGTCACCTCGTCCGGCTGCGGCCGCTGTCCGAGTACCGTCGTCTGTTCGAACAGGACGATCGCTTCCTGCTGCTCGCCGCCGAGGAGATCACCGATCGCGAGGGCGCGCACGTCAACGCGCTGAATCTCGAGTCAGCGATTCTGCCGGGCGGAGGCGATACGCCGCGCGACCGCATCGCCG
Source organism: Longimicrobiales bacterium (assembly GCA_036259495.1). Lineage (GTDB taxonomy): Bacteria > Gemmatimonadota > Gemmatimonadetes > Longimicrobiales > RSA9 > SH-MAG3. The sequence continues at coordinate 3,495 of DATABQ010000625.1, forward strand.
GCAACCTGGCCGCAGTCGAGCGGCAGCGGACGTCAACCGGCCGTGCGATCGCAGCGATCGTGAACCATCCGAACTTCGTCTGGGCACTCACCGCCGAAGACCTCGCCGCGACACCCGCCGTTCGGCTGTTCGAAGTGTTCAACGGCCATACGATGGTGAACAATGCAGGCGACTCCATCCATGCGGGCACCGAACGCATCTGGGACATCGCGCTTTCTCTGCGCCACGCAGCGGGACTGCCGCCGTTCTTCGCCATCGCGAGCGATGATGCGCACGATTACCGGGAGTCCAGCGACACCATCTCGCGCCCGGGTCGCGGCTGGGTGATGGTGCGCGCGCCCGAGCTCTCCGCCAATGCGCTCATCGACGCGCTGAACGCGGGCGACTTCTATGCATCGACCGGTGTCACGATCCGCAGCGAGCAGCACGATGCTCAGGGCATTCGCATCGACATCGAGCCGGAGCCCGGTGCGGTCTATCGCACGCAGTTCATCGGCACCCGCATGACCACACCGCTCACCGGCCGTCCCGTCATTGATGCGAATGGTGACACGATCCGCACGACCCGCATCTACGACGCAGGTGTCGGGATGGTGCTCGCGGAGGTCGAGGGCACGCGTGCGGAGTACGTGTTCCGCGGCGATGAGCGATACGTTCGCGCGAAGATCATCTCATCGCTTCCGCAGGTCGATCCGACCACGGGCAAGGTGATCGGCAGGGAGACCGCGTGGCTTCAGCCCGTGTGGAAGAACGCGTGCTCTACTGAGTGTGAACGATCTCGTCAGTGATGCGGTATCCGCCGTTCAGCCAGTCGATGATCTCGCGTGCGCCTGGCTGGTCCAGCCCCTCGTAACGCTCCCGCAGCAGCGCCTCCTTCTCGCCGAGCCGGTCCAATCCCACGTCCTGCAGGATCAGCACGTCATCGCGCAGCATCGCGCCCAGCTCGCTGCCGAGCACTTCAACCGCGGCGCGTCCGAATGACTCCGTGTACTGGTACGCGGACCCGCGCTCGTAACTCTCGACCAGCGTCAGTGCGGGGATCCGCGTCAGCGTCGGCTGGAGGGCGGGGTTCACGCCGTGCGCCGTGAGGTGATCGGCGAGGCCGGCCGGCCGGCCGGTGAAGCCTCGCAGATGCAGGTACTGCCACATGCGCTGACCGTCGTTCACGGGGTAGTTGTCCCACAGGAACGGCTTGCGCTGAAGCTGCTCCGTTACGCGCTGTGCATGTCCGACTGAAATCTCCCGCGACACCACCTCTTCGCCTGTCCAGAAGATCTCGATCGATGGATCGATGAGCTTGCCCATGTCCTCGACATAGCGATCCGGGCGGCGCCCGAACACGCGATCGAGGATGGGATCGTCCGAATAGTATGTGGGGCAGACGATCACGCGCTCCGCGCGCGTACGTGCGGCGATCCACTCGATGATCTCGACCTGCCGCGTGGCGAGGTCGGGCAGGTCACCGCGCATGTCATCGAAGAGGATGGCGAGATAATGGATGCCGACGCTGTCGAGAAACGCCAGTTTGTCCGCCAGCGCCGCGCGCGCGGCATCATCGAAGTTCTGGTAGATCTCGTACGGGCTGAGCCCTACGCCGAAGCGCACGTCGATATCGCGGCAGTGGCCGGCGAAGGCGCGCAGGCTCGCAGCGGTGTCGTCCGGGTGCGGCTCCTGCCAGCGGCGGCGCAGGTACGGATCGGCCTTGGGTGCGTACAGATAGAAATTGTAGCCGTGACGGCGGAGGAAGGCGGCATTGGCGGCCCGATCCTCCCAGGTCCAGGGGCGGCCGTAGAATCCTTCGATGATCCCGAGATCCATGGGTCTCCTGCGGTTGAGTACATGCGGATCATAGTGACTGGCGCGCAGTCATGCCATGAACG
>DATABQ010000626.1:0-7435 GCA_036259495.1 Longimicrobiales bacterium
CAGCTGCGTCAGGTGGGTGCGGATGTAGAGGTCCGGGTGATGGAGTTCCAGACGATGCTGCAGAGTCATCGCGAGCGCGAATACGATGCGGTATTCACGAACTGGGTGCTCGACAACTTCCAGGTCGCGGCCGCACCCACGGCGCTGTTCCATTCCAGTGAGGCGGCGACACCGCTGTCGGCGAACCGCAGCAGCGTGCGCATCCCGGAGCTGGACGCGGCGATCGAGCGCGGCGCGCGCGCGGCATCACCGGACGAGCAGCGCGCGGCGTGGCGGGAAATGACCGAGATACTGCAGCGTGAGCAGCCGATGACATTCATGTTCTGGCTGAATGAGCTCGCGGCTTCACGTGCGGCGATGAGCGGCGTGGAGATGGATCCGCGCGGAGAGCTGCGCTCCATCGCGCAGTGGTCCACCGGCGGCTGACGCAGCTGCATGGGCGCCTTCATCCTCCGGAGACTGCTTGGCGCGATACCGCTTCTGCTCGGTATCGCGACCATCATCTTCTTTATCCTGAATCTCGCGCCCGGCGATCCCACGACGTTCTACTACAATCCGAACGTTCCGCCCGAGATCATCGAGCAGCTGCGTCGTAACCTTGGCCTGGACCAGCCGCTCTACATTCAGTACTGGAAGTGGCTGACGTCGTTCTTCCAGGGGGACTTCGGGCACTCGCTCGCGCAGAGCCGCCCTGTTGCCGACGTGGTGTTCGAGGCGTTGCCGAATACACTGATGCTGACTGGTACCGCGCTGGTTCTGGTGTTTGTGATCGGGATGTTCATCGGGGTGCTGCAGGCGGTCCGGCAGTACTCGATCTTCGACAGCACGTCGAGCGTCGTATCGCTCTTCTTCTACTCGATGCCGTCATTCTGGCTCGCGCTGATGCTCGTCCTGATCTTCTCGCTCAAGGCGCATGTGTGGGGCTGGCCGTTCGCACTGCCGGCGACCGGTATCACCAGCGTCGATTACGAATTCATGAGTGCGGGCGATAAGATCATGGATCGCATCACGCACCTCATCCTGCCGGTCGGCACACTGACGCTCGCGCTCGCTGCCGGCGTTGCACGCTACATGCGCGGCCAGATGCTCGAGGTCATCCGGCAGGACTACATCAGGACCGCACGTGCGAAGGGGCTTCCGGAGCGGACGGTGATCACGAAGCACGCGCTCCGCAACTCCATGCTCCCCGTAATCACGCTGCTGGGGCTGTACCTGCCGTTCCTCTTCAGCGGCACGATCTTCATCGAAGTGATCTTCGCCTGGCCGGGCATGGGCCGCGTCATTTACGATGCGATCTTCCAGCGCGACTACCCGCTGGTCATGGCCACCAGCTTCATTTTCGCCGTCATCGTGGTGCTCGGTAATCTCCTCGCGGACGTGCTATACGCGGTGGCCGACCCGCGCATCCGCTACGACTGACGATGGTGCACGACTCCCGACGCGACAACATCGCGGACCCCGAGTCTGCGCCGCCGGTGACCGTACCGACCGGCACCGAGGCGGGCGTGCCGGGCGACCACTCGACAGTGTCATCGTCGGAGCCGCTCGCGGCGAGCGCACCGACGTACGCGCTGCTGCTGAGCGCACTGCTGCCCGGCGGCGGTCATGCGGCCATGGGCGAGTGGATCCGGGGCCTGGTCGTGCTCCTGCCCTGGGGCGTGCTGCTCGGTCTCGCATACTGGGCCTGGGAGCGAATCATAGCCCTGGATTCGGCATCGCTCGACGACTACCTCGCGATCGCCACGCTGTTCGGCACCATGCTCATGCTGTGGAGCTGGGCACTGTGGGATCTCGCCGTTCGCGGACGGCGTGCAGCATCCCGACGCGACTCGCAGTGGGCGATCGCGGCGCGGCAGTTCAAGCGGAACCGGCTCGCGCTGGTCGGCCTCGGCGTCATCGTGGTCCTCTATCTCGTCGCGTTGCTCGCGCCCCTCATCGCTCCGCACGACCCCATCGCGCAGGAGAACATCGCTGCGACCGGATTCCTCCCCCCGGGCGGCACGAACCTGCTCGGTACGGATCGATTCGGGCGCGATGTGCTGAGCCGCATCATCTACGGGTCCCGCATCTCCCTGTCCATCGGATTCATTGCCACGGCCATCAGCATCACCATCGGCACGCTTCTCGGTGCCGCGGCCGGTTACTTCTCGGGCAAGGTCGACACCCTGATCATGCGGTTCACCGATATGGTCCTGGCGTTCCCGCGGCTCGTGCTCCTGATCATGATCGTCGCACTGTTCGACGCATCGATCACCGTGATCATCATCGTGCTCGGGCTGACGCAGTGGCCCGGTACCACACGCATCGTGCGCGGCGATGTGCTGAGTCTGCGCGAGCGCGAGTTCATCCATGCTGCCCAGGCGCTCGGAATGAGCCGCGCGCGCATCATGATGCGGCACCTCATTCCCAATGTGCTCGCGCCGGTCATCGTTGCCGCGACACTCGGCATCGGCAACACGATCGTGATGGAGGCCGGCCTCTCATTTCTCGGACTCGGAGTGCAGCCGCCCACACCCACGTGGGGCAGCATGGTCGCGGAAGGCCGCGACAACCTGCTCGGCGCCTGGTGGGTCGCCACATTCCCGGGCCTGACCATCGTCATGGTCGTGCTGGCGTTCAACCTGGTCGGAGACGGTCTAAGAGATGCGCTCGACCCGAGGCTGCGCACATGAGCACGCTGAGTTCGCGGGAGAGGGCACGGAGGACTGCTTCTTCACCACGGAGCACACAGGGCACACAGAGAACGGATGCCGCGTGCGCCGGGCTGAACGTGATATGGATCGGGTGCCAGGTGCATCCACAGTTCGCCTTCGTTGTCAACAACAGAAAACGGATTCAGGCATTGCCGGTGAGCTCGCGGCAGCACCGCGGAGAAAGCCGCACAACCCTTCCATCACATACCGCACTGGTGATACAGAATGGGTCGGCGGTGCCGGAGCGCAGCCCGGAAAAACGGTCCTGTGTGTGCTCTGTGTGCTCTGTGGTGAATGATCCGTTCGCGGTAGCACGATGAACGAAGCGACTCCGCTCCTGGAGGTAAATAACCTCCGCACGTACTTCCACACGGACGCCGGCACCGCGAAGGCGGTCGATGGCGTGTCGTTTCACGTGGAGAAGGGGGAGGTCCTGGGGATCGTGGGCGAGAGCGGGTGCGGCAAGTCGGTGACGTCGCTTTCGATCATGCAGCTCGTGCCCCGCCCGCCCGGCGAGATCCTCGAGGGCAGCTCGATCCGCTTCAGGGGGGACGAGCTGGTTGGTGCGGGGGAGAAGCGCATGCGGCAGATCCGCGGGAACGACATCGCGATGATCTTCCAGGAGCCGATGACATCGCTCAACCCGGTGTTCCCGGTCGGAGACCAGATCGGTGAGGCGCTGCGTCTGCATCGTTCGATGAAGAAGCAGGAGGCGCGGGAGCGCTCTGTCGAGCTGCTGCAGCTCGTGGGCATACCGAATCCGGGCGATCGTGCCAGGGACTACCCGCATCAGCTTTCCGGCGGGCAGCGCCAGCGGGTGATGATCGCGATGTCGCTCGCATGCGAGCCGGAGCTGTTGATTGCGGACGAGCCGACGACGGCGCTCGACGTGACGATTCAGGCGCAGATTCTCGATCTGCTCGCGGAGCTGCGCTCGCGGCTCGGCATGGCTGTCGTGTTGATCACGCACGACCTGGGCGTGGTAGCGGAGGTATGCGACCGCGTGGTCGTTATGTATGCGGGCCAGGTGGTCGAGCACGGCACAGTGGAGCAGATCTTCTCGGACCCGCGGCATCCGTACACGGAGGGGCTGCTCCAGGCGGTGCCGCGGCTGGGCGCGCGGAAGGACAAGCTGGCCGTGATACCGGGCACGGTACCGAGCCCACTCCACTGGCCGGTCGGATGCCGATTCCACGACCGCTGCCCGTACGGCTGGGACAAGTGCGTGAACGAGTTTCCGCCGCTGCTGGAGGTCGCCTCAGACCCCACGCGGAGGGCGCGCTGCTGGCTCGAGACGAATCCGCAGCGCCGGACTGAGATCCGTGCGCGGGGTGCATTCGGCGTGAAGGTGGAGGGTGCGCCTGCCCCTGCAGAGATCTATCACCGCGCCGCTTCGGCAAAGGGCGAGGCGCCGCCGCCGGAAGGCGCGCCGCCGCGCGAGGTGCCGCCGGAACAGCAGCTGCCGCCGGCGGAGAACGAGGATCTGACGACGCAGCGCCGGCCGCGCGGCGAGCCGCCTGCCGGGGAGGGGGCATGATGCGGCCGGACATCGGTAGCACGACCGAGCGGTACATGAGCATGAGGTGGACGCGCTCGTCGCGGTCACCGGCGCGATCCCGGAGGTCGGCATGACTGAGATGCTGACCGCGTCGGCCGAGGCGGCAAGCGAGCTTCCGCCTCCCAAGGGTGACAGCGATCTGCGCGGCCTCACACCCGACGACATGACTGCACCGCCGGATACGCTGCTGGAGGTGCGCGGGCTCAAGAAGCACTTTCCGGTGAGCGGCGGTTTCTTCGGCCGCGACCGCGGAGCGGTGCGGGCGGTCGACGGTGTGACGTTCTGGCTCGGCCGCGGTGAGACGCTCGGCCTGGTGGGCGAGTCGGGCTCCGGCAAAACGACGGCTGGTCGCACATTGCTGCGCCTGATCGAGCCGACGGAGGGAACGGCGCTCTTCGAGGGGCACAACGTCTTCGAGATGGAGCGCGATGAGCTCCGCCGCATCCGCCGCCGCGCGCAGATCGTCTTCCAGGACCCGTTCGCATCGCTGAATCCGCGCATGACCGTCGGCGATACGATCCGCGAGGTGCTGGGCGTTCACCGCCTTGCGACAGGGAAGGCTGCTGAAGCACGGGTGCGGGAGCTGCTCGAGACGGTCGGCCTCTCGCCGGCACATGCCGATCGCTATCCACACGAGTTCAGCGGCGGTCAGCGCCAGCGCATCGGGATTGCGCGAGCGCTGTCGGTGGAGCCGGATTTCATCGTGTGCGATGAGCCGGTCTCCGCGCTCGACGTGTCCGTGCAGGCGCAGGTGCTCAACCTGCTCGAATCTCTCCAGGAGCGGCTCGGCATCGCCTACCTGTTCATCGCTCACGACCTCAGCGTGGTCGAGCACGTGAGCGATCGCATCGCCGTGATGTACCTCGGCCGCATTGTCGAGATGGGCGATTCACAGAGCGTCATCACGGACCCGCGACACCCGTATACGCGGGCGCTCCTGTCCGCGGTGCCCGTGCCCGAGCCCGGCGCCAAGCGCGAGCGGATCGTGCTCCAGGGCGACATCCCGAGCCCGTCCAATCCGCCGTCCGGATGCCCCTTCCACCCGCGCTGCCAGCATCCGCTCAAGGACGCGGAATGCGCGAGCATCGTCCCGCCGCTCGCGGAGAAGACGCCCATGCACTTCGCGGCGTGCATCAAGGAACGCGCGTTCGTCCGTGAGCCCGGGACCCCAGGAACGCCCGGCGAGTACGAATAACCCCATCTTGACACCCCAGTTGGTGCCGTCTAACTTCGGCGGGTTCTTTTCCCTGAATACAAATGCTCGTCGCGCCTCGTCCGACTCAGGCGCAGCTCCACCGCAACGGAGGTAACTTTGGGAAGTCTGACCGTCCTCGCTCACTCGCTCCTGCAGCTTCCCGGTGTCGAAGCTCCCGACCTGACGTTCACTGAGTCGGTCGCGCAGCTCTGGCGAGACGGCGGCTGGATGATGTGGCCGCTGGGGCTCTGCGCCGTCCTGGGCCTGATCATCATCGTCTGGAAGCTGATCGACCTGAGCGGTAAGTCGATGCGCACGCGCCGGTTCCTCAACGAGGTCGACGAGCTGATCGCGCAGCGCAAGATCAACGAGGCACTCGCGCTGGCACGTGACTCGAACACCCCGGCCGGCCGTATCCTCGCGGCGGGCCTCGAGCGCCACGATGAGGGCTCGGACCGCGTGATGAAGGCAATCGAGAACGTCGGCCTGATCGAGATGGCGGGCCTCGAGAGCGGGCTGGTCTGGCTGGCGACGCTGTCGAACGTCGCTCCGCTGCTCGGCTTCCTCGGCACCGTCATCGGCATGATCGCGGCGTTCGCGGCCATCGAGGCGGCCGGTGAGGTGGAGGCGACGGTCGTCGCGAGCGGCATCAAGATCGCCCTGATCACGACGGCAGCGGGTCTCGTGATCGCGATCCCGATCAACATCGCACACAACTACTTCGTGACCCGCGTCGATCGCCTCGTGCTCGACATGGAAGAATCGGCGCAGAAGATGGTCGATGCCCTGCACGACCGGGGTCGCGTCGCCTGAACGGGTGAGCTGAATGCAGCATTTCTCGACACTGTCGGGAGTCGATGGCCACCTGCATGGTGGCCCTCGTTGTTTTGCGCGTCGTCACGGCGGCATCCGCCGGACGGTGGCGCTCGCCGCGATCGCGCTGACCGCTGCCTGCGGCACGCGCGGCTCCGGAACGGGCGATCCGCGGCCGACGGAGGGCGAGGCGTTCTCGCGGCCGCTCGAGATCTATCGCGATCTCGGGTTCCTCACCGGTCCCGCGCAGTTTCCCGCCGTCGCGAGCTTCGCTACGCTGGCAGGCCCGGCCGATTCGACGTACGTGCTGCTGGGGATGTCGATACCGAACAGTGCGCTCCGCTTCCAGCGCGATGCCGAAGGATTCTTCGCCGAGTATCGCATTGATGTGGCGTTCCTCGATGCGGACTCCACAGCCGTAAAGCGTGTCGAGGCCCGGGAGCTCGTACGTGTGCCCACGTTTGCCGAGACCGGCCGCACGGACGAGAGCATCGTGTACCAGCAGGGAATCACCATCCAGCCAGGCACGTATACGGTGCGACTTCAGGCCGCGGACGCAAACAGCTCGCGCGGTTTCCGCATGACCGATACGCTCACCGTGCCGGATTATTCCACCGGCTCGTCCGTGTCAACGCCGGTCCTCGTGTACGACGCAGAGGGACGCAGCAGTCGTGCTTCACTGCCCGATCTGATCACGAATCCGCGCCGCACCGTTACCTATGGCGGGAGCTCACCTCTCGTCTACATCGAGACATACGGTCCCGGCACGACGCCGGTCGACGTACGGGTGATCGATGAAGAGGGCGGTGTTCTCTGGAGTGCGACGGCGGCGCTCAGGAATGAGGGACGCGATCTGCGCTACGGCGTAGTCACGATCCCATCAGAAGTGCTCCCGCTCGGGAAGTTCTGGGTGGATGTCAGCCGCGACGGCGCGCACACCGGGCGTACCCCGATGGTCATGACCATCTCCGACCAGTGGATGGTGGCGAATCTCGATGAGGTGGTCGAGTTCCTCCGCTACATCGCCCACCTGGAAGAGCTCGATTCCCTCGTCACGGGCACGCCCGCGGAGCAGCGCGGCGCCTGGGACCGCTTCTGGGAACGGCGCGACCCGCTGGCCGTCACCGATGTAAACGAATTTCGCGACGCATTCTTCCAGCGTGTCCGCTACGCGAC
>DATABQ010000627.1:0-10263 GCA_036259495.1 Longimicrobiales bacterium
GCTGCCTCCACGCGCGCGCGTTTGACGGCTTCGACGCCGATCGGCAGTATTGCAGAATTCCACACATGCTTCCTCACGACAGGACTTCACGAATGCATCGCGCAGCACTCGTCGCGCTCGCCACACTGGGCGCACCGGCGGCAGCAGCCGTCTTTGCCGGAGCCGCACCCGCCGCAGCACAGCAGGCGGAGCGGCTCTTCTACTATGTCGACAACGAGGACGCATACGAGAGCCTCGCCGCGAACATCGAGCGCATTGATGTCGTCGCGACGTCGGCATACTTCGTCGAGGAGGACGGCGTCGTGTGGGGCGATGTCGATCCGCGCGTGATCGAGCTGACGCGCGTGCACGACGTGAAGCTGATCCCGCTGCTCGTCAATCGCGGATTCGATCAGGACGAGCTGCACACACTGCTGAACGATGATGCTGCACGCGCGCGCGTGGGTGCTTCGCTGGCCGAGTTGTGCCGCCGGCACGGGTTCGACGGCATTCAGATCGACTTCGAGAACCTGAGCATCCACGACCGTGATGCGTTCACTCGCTTCTATCAGCTCACCGCGGGTGCGCTGCGGCCGGCGGGCTGCGGGATCAGCGTGGCGGTCGTGCACCGTCCCGACGAGCTGCCCGGACCGACGCCATACCACAAGTGGCTGTTCGACAGCTGGCGCGGCGGCTACGACCTGCAGGCGCTCGGCGAGGCCAGCGACTTCATCTCGATCATGACTTACTCGCAGCACACACGCCGTACGCCGCCGGGACCACAGGCAGGGACGCCGTGGGTGGAGGATGTCGTCGAGTACTTTCTGCAGTTCGTGCCCGCGGAGAAGCTGTCGGTCGGCATCGCCGTGTCATCGCAGCACTGGTACACGTCGTACGATGAGCGCATCACGCCCGAGCTCGCGCGGTCGTACAGCTCGCAGCTCAGTCACAGCCGCGCGCTGGCGCTGATCGACCGTCACGATGCCGACGTGAAGTGGGACGATGAGCAGCAGGTGAGCTACGCGTATTTCCCGGTCGGCGGCACGTTCGAGTGGATCTTCCTGGAGGATGCGCGCAGCTTCCGCGGCAAGCTGGATCTGATGCAGCGCTACGGGTTGCGGGGTTTTTCGGTATGGGTGCTGGGGCCGGAGGATCCGGCGATCTGGGAGGCGCTGCCGGTGAGGTAGGGGCGGCGGGGCCGCGTGTCACTCCATTGAATTCAGCGCATGATGTCCATATCATATGGCCATGGCCGTATTGGTATGGCCATACATGCACCGAGCTTCCGGAGACCTGCCATGCCCCGGTCACGACGCAGGAAGAATGCGCCACCTTCGCCAGCTAGCTCACTCGACGTGCTCGAGACCATCGAAATCAAGGCGGGTGTGTTCAAGAACACCTGCCTCGAGCTGATGGATGACGTGAGCGAAAACGCCCGGGAGTACGTGATCACCAAGCACGGCCGGCCCGTGGCTAAACTTGTGCCGCCCGACCGCGCAGTGAAGAGCGCTTTTGGTATCCTGCGCGGAACGATAGTGCGACAGGACGACATCATTGCGCCCGACTTCGACGCGTGGGGCGAGCTGACGTAATGGCAGCGGCTTCGTCGGTATGGAGCTCGGCAGATCTGTCGTCCTATGCGGGGCCCCTTCTGCTGGATACACACATATGGGTATGGCACCTCGAGGGCGATACGAATCACATGACGCCCGAGCTGATCGCGCTGCTGGGCAGGTGCAACAGCGCCGGACAGCTGCACGTGTCGGACATCTCGTACTGGGAAGTCGCGGTCAAAACTGCAAAGGCAAAGCTGGTTCTGTCGATTGATGCCGGCATTTGGCTGAAACGCGCCGCGCAGGCACCTGGCATTCGCTTGCTGCCGCTGCACCGCGACATCCTGCTGCTCAGCACGAGGCTGGCCGGTACGGTGCATAACGACCGAGCAGACCGGATGCTGATCGCAGCCGCAGTACTCAACAACCTCCCGCTGGTCACAGCCGACCGCCTGATCGTCGAGTATGCACTGGAGCACCCGGGCACGCCCGTCGTGGACGCACGCATGTGAGCGCGACGCCGTTCCGCGGTGTGGAGTGGCGGACGTAGCTCTTCGGGATGACTACCGCATCGCCGACAGTGGATCTGCACGCGTCGCGCGCCAGACGGGTACCGCGAGAGCGATCGTGGCCGCGATCAGCAGTGCGCCTGTCGCCGCGGCGATCGATGGCCAGTCGAGCGGCGCGATGCCGAAGATGAGCGTGCGGAGCGCGCGGCTGACCGCATAGACACCGAGCGCGCCGCCCGCGAGGCCGATGCCCATCCAGAGCGCGCCCTGTCGCAGCACGAGTGTGGCGACCGCGCGCCGGCTGGCGCCGAGCGCCATGCGTACACCGAACTCCGTCTCACGCGCTGCGGCCATGTTGGCGAACAGCGCGTAAATGCCGATGCAGGCGAGCAGCAGTGCGAGTGCCGCGAACGACAGCATGAGCATCATGGGCAGACGCTGTCCGGCCAGCCCTTCATCGATGACATCGCTCAGCGTCGTGACGTTCGCCATCGGCACCGTGGCATCGTACGCGGTCAGCTCGCGACGTATGTCGTTCACGAGGCGGAGCGGATCGCCCGCAGTACGGACTACGTACGTGGCGCCCCACCAGCCCTGCCGCAGCGGTGTGTAGAGCATCGGGTCCGGTTCGGTCTTCGTCAGGTCCGTGCGCACGTCGCGCACGATGCCGATCACCTCGATCGGATCCGAATCCGGATCCGGACCGACACGGATCCTCGAGCCCACTGCACCGCCCTCCGGCCAGAACCGTCTCGCCATCGTCTCGCTGACCATCGCGACGGGCGGTGTGTCGAGATTGTCCGCGCGGGTGAAGCCGCGGCCTTCGACGACCGGGATCCCGAGCGTCTCGAAGAAGCTCTCGGACACGTTCGATGTCAGGATGAACGGCACGGCATCATCTGGCGCCCGATCCGCACCGACGACCACGACGCCGTTGGAGTTGTCGACGCGCGTTGGCAGGAAGCTGGTGACTGCGACACCGCTGACGCCGGGGAGGGCAGCGATCCGCTGCGACATCTCGTCCCTGAAGGCAGTGTGCCCCTCCACCGTGCTGTAGCGCTGTCCGGACAGCTGCACGGAGAAGCTGAGTGCGTCGCTCGTATCGAAGCCGAGCGGCGCCGATGCCATCAGCCACAGGCTGCGAGTGAGCAGGCCTGCACCGACGAGCAGGCTGAGACTGAGTGCGACCTGTCCCGCGACGAGGGCGCCACGCAGCCTGCCGGACGCACGTCCTCCCGTCGAGCCGCGGGATTCGTCGCGCAGAACGGCCTGCGGCTCCGCGCGTCCGACGGCGAGAGCCGGTGACAGGCCGAACGCTGCGCCGGTCAGCAGCGCGAGCAGGAACGTGAACGCGACCGCGCCGGTGTCCAGCGACAGATTCGCATAGTATGGAAGTGCTTCGATGTTCGCGCCGCGGAGCGCAGCCAGTCCTGCATACGCGAGCAGGAGTCCTGCCGCACCGCCGGCAACGGACAGCAGAACGCTCTCCGCAAGCAGCTGTCGCACGAGACGACCGCGGCCCGCTCCGAGCGAGATGCGCACTGCAAACTCCTTCCGGCGCGAGATCGTGCGCGACAGCAGCGCGCCCGCGAGGTTCGCGCACGCGATCAACAGCACCAGCGCCGCGCTCGCCATCAGAACGAGCAGCGGCGTGCGCGTATCGCCGCGCATCACATCGTGCAGCCGCTCTGCCTCCAGGCGGATGCCGCGATAGTGCTGCGGGTATTCCGCTACGAGCGCATCGCCGATCGCCCCGACCTCCGCCTGCGCGGCTTCGAGCGGAACACCCGGCCGCAGACGCGCGACGAACTCCATGAAATGTGAGCCGCGTGCGTTCACCGGGTTCTCCAGCAGCGGCGCGAGGTTCAGCGGCATGTAGAAGTCCGATGCACCCACGGGCGACACGAACTCGCGCGGCAGCACTCCCACCACCGTGCGCGGCAGACTGTTCAGAATGATCGTGCGTCCCAGGATGTCAGGGTCACCGCCGAATCGCTGCTGCCACATCTGATGCGAGAGGATCACCACCTGCGATGTGTCCGGTGCAGCATCGGCGTCGTCGAACGTGCGGCCCATGGCCGGACTCACGCCGAGCGTGCTGAAGAACGTGGGCTCGACCCATGACAGACGCACCGGCTCCGCGCCGTCGCCCAGCTGCAGCACCGCGTCCGGTCCGTTGCTCACCGACGCGGCCGCGTCCGAAAACGATCGCTGCCGTGCGTGCAGGTCGTACGCCGTTCCCGCACTGAGCGCACCAATGGTCCCCGGCATCGACTCGAACGCGCCATGCACACGCACCAGCCTGCCCGGGTCGGCATACGGGAGCGCGTCCAGCAGCACCGACTTCACGACTCCGAACACCGCCGAATTCGCACCGATCCCGAGCGCCAGCGTCAATACCGTCATCAGCGAGAACAGCGGCGCACGCGCAGCGAAGCGAACCGCGAAGCGAAGGTCCTGGCCGAGATCGATGAGCCAGTTGCGACGCGCCTCCGTCCGGCGCTCCGAAGCAAGCAGACTCGCACATTCGCCACGCACCCGATCCATGTCGCCGAGCCGCTCGAGTGCCGCACGCCGCGCCGACTCGTCGTCCATGCCCATGGCCATATATTCCTTCGCACGCTGTTCGATGTGGAACTCCAGCTCGTCCTGCACCTCCCGGCCCGGCTCACCGCTGAACAGAGGGCCGCGACCGCGGCTGCCTCCCTGCCCGCTCGTCATGTCGCCGCCTCCGGCGCACGCACGCTGTCCACCGCGTGCGTCACCGCGACCGCCAGGCGATGCCAGCCCGACACCTGCGCCGTCAGCTGCCGCCGACCCTCAGCCGTCAGCGTGTAGTACTTCGCACGTCGGTTGTTCTCCGACACCCCCCACTCGCCCCTGAGCCAGCCCTTCCTGCTCATACGGTACAGCGCCGGATACAGCGACCCATCCTCCACGCGCAGCACATCCTCTGTCGTGCTCTCGATCCAGTGCGCGATCCCGTAGCCGTGAACCGGCCCCCACGAGACGGCCTTCAGAATGAGCAGCTCGAGCGTACCGGCGAGCAGTCCGTTGTCCCCTGCGAACATGTGCGTCCTTCCCCATGCAAGTCTAGGCGAGTGGCCGCGAGTCGACCCCATGCGAGTCTGGGTGAGTGAATGGAAGATCGCGCAGGGGTGGCGGTTCTGGCAAGGGGGGCATGCGGAATGTTCCTCCGCTGCATGAAGAAGATATTTCAAGGGGGATGTTGGCGATGACGGACGGAGATATGGCGATGCAGCATTGCCATGTCTCCATCCGTCATCGCCAACATCTCCATTCTCATTTCGGAACGCACACAGCCGACTTGTGGTTCGCGGCACGAACCGGTGCCAGACGCTTCCCCGATTCCTCATCGGCAGGTGAATGTCGAATTCGCCGCTCCTCGAACGACGCACAGGATGAAGAGAGGCGTGTCGGGCGCATCGCCTGAAGCGCAGCGATCTATCCACGATCTCGAATTGCGGAGGTATTCATGTTCAGCTTTGTCGAGAACGCATCACGCAGATACGATGGCAGGAGGCATCAGGTGTTGCGCACTGCTCTCCTCCCCGTTGCGCTGCTCGTCACCGGCGCCACCGTTGCCGAAGCACAGGCGACGGGCGACCGCGTGGAGGTGAACGGCATGCAGATGTACTATGAGGTTTCCGGCGCCGGTGAGGGCGCCCATCAGCCGGTAGAGCGATTCGCGGACGTCGGCTCTGAAGGTGGGGGCGAGGGCGAGCTCGAAGCCGGACATCGAATCGATGACCACACGTTGCGCCCCCACCCGCCTGGCTACAGAGCGGGCGGCCGGTTGAGGATCTTGTCAACTGAACATGCAACGCGTAGCTCTTACGTCTCGCGGAGCGCGGCACCCGGATCCAGCGACGCCGCACGACGCGCGGGCAGGTAGCTCGCGGCGAACGCGGTAGCGGCGAGCACGACGACGACTGCACCCAGCGTGAGCGGATCCATCGGCTGGACGTTGTAGAGCTGACTGCGAATGATGCTGGCGAGGGCGGCGGCGCCTGCGATGCCCGTGATCAGCCCGAGCGCCGCGAGCGCCATCGACCGGCCGACGATCATTCGGATGACGCTGCCGCGGCGCGCACCGAGCACCATGCGGATGCTGATCTCGCGTGCGCGCTGAGTGACGGAGTAGCTCATCACGCCGAAAATACCGACGGCTGCGAGTACCAGGGCGAGGCCTGCGAAGAGTGCGAGCAGCGAAGTGTAGAAGCGCGGGCGCGCCATCGATTCGGATACCACCTGCACGAGCGGGGTGAAGTCGCTGATCGGCATGTTCGGATCCATCGATCGAACGAGAGAACGCAGCGACGGCGCAAGCGCGAGCGGATCACCATCCGTGCTCGCGACGATCTGAAGGCTGCGCGTAGTCCGCTGTGCATACGGCACGTACAGGTGCGGCATGACGGGCGTCGCGGGATTTCTCTGCAGCACGTCGGACACGATGCCGACGATCTCGCGCGTGCCTGCGCCGGCCTCCACCCTGCGGCCGACCGGGTCCTCGCCGGCAAACCAGAACTCCGCCCCCGCCTGGTTGATCAGCGCGACCGGCGGTGCATCCGGATGATCGCGCTCATCGAAGCCGCGCCCACGCACGATGCGGGCGCCGATCGTCTCGAAATAGTTGGGCGTCGCGCCCGAGATGCCGATCTCCATGTTGACGTTCTCCGGCGGCGGCAGCGCTCCCTCGACCGCGAAATCGATGAGCGCGCTGCGACCCTGCAGCGGAAGCACGCCGGTACCGGCCGCGGATGACACACCAGGCAGCGCGTCCACACGGTCGATCATCGTGCTGACAAAATCCCTGATCTGCTGGCCGCCTGCATAGCCCGCTTCGTCCATCGATATCCGGAACGCGACCGCGCGCTCGGGCTGGAAGCCCGGATCGACGCGCGTGAGCTCGACGAAGCTGCGAATCAGCAGCCCCGCTCCGACGAGCAGCACGACGGCGAGTGCCATCTCGACGACGATCAGGCCCGAGCGAGCACGCTGTCCGGCGCCGGACAGGCCGCGGGCACCCTCGCGGATTGTGCGACTGAGCGCCGGTCGCGTCGCCTGGAGCGCAGGCAGCATCCCGAACATCACTCCCGTGAGCAGCGCGACTCCAAGCGTGACCAGCACGACAGTGCCATCGACGCCGACTGCTTCCAGGCGAGGAATGTCGGCCGGCTGGGCACGCACGAGCGCGCGCGTCCCTACCCAGGCGAGCACCAGGCCGGCAGCACCGCCCAGTGCGCCGAGCACTGCGGACTCCGTCAGCATCTGCCGCACGAGGCGTGCACGGCCGGCACCGAGTGCGGCACGCACCGACAGCTCACTCTGCCGCGCCGACGCGCGCGCGAGCAGCAGGTTCGCGACGTTCGCACACGCGACCAGCAGCACGAATCCGACTGCGCCGAGCAGCACGAACAGCGGACGTTGCACGTCGCCAATGATGGCTTCACGCGCCGAGCGCACGCCCATCGCCAGACGTTCGTTCGTCGATGGGAAGTCGGCAGCCAGCTGACTCGACACGCGTCTGATGTCGGCAGCGATCTGCTCCTCCGTCAGACCCGCACGCGCACGACCGAGCGTGACGAGGAACTCGCTCCGCCGGCCGGTCACAGCCGTAGCGCTGAACGTCTCGCCGTATGGCATCGGGAAGTACACGTCCATGCGCGTCGGCAGTGCAGACTCCGGTGCGAGGACGCCCACGACCGTGTACGTCAGACCATCGAACGTCACCAACCGTCCCAGTGCATCGCCCGATCCGCCGAACTCGCGCTGCCAGAAACCGTGGTCCAGCACCGCGACGTTGTCCCGGCCGGGCTGATGCTCCTGCGAGCGGAATCCACGACCGAGTGCCAGACGCATGCCGAGCATGTCCAGCAGCCCGTCGCTGACGATCGCAGCCAGCACCTCCTTCGGCTCGCCCAGGCCCCGCAGCGGCGCCTGCATGTCGGCGTACGCGCCGAACTCCTCGAAGACGCGATTCATCTCGCTCACGCTCATGAAGTCCGGCGCCGACAGCGCAGTGTATCGCTGCCCGTCCGGATAGATCATCTGCACCTGGTACAGTCGCTCGGCGTGCGCGAACGGCAGCGGCTGAAGCAGCACACCGTTCACGACGCTGAAGATCGCACTGTTTGCACCGATCCCCAGCGCCAGTGTCAGCACTGCACCGATGGTGAAGCCCGGCCGCCTGCGGAGCGAGCGGAGTGCATACGCCACGTCCTGTCGCAGCTCCGACACGTATTCCGACTTCGCCATGCGACGCCCCTGTCTTTCGTTGATCACGAAGCATTCGTCCCGCGCCGCATCGAGATTCCCGAAGCGACGACCTGTCAGCTCGCGCGCACGCTCCGGCGTCTCACCTTCATCGATGAGCTGCTGAATGCGCATCTCCAGGTGGAATGCCAGCTCTTCCTCCACGTCGCGCCTCGGATCACGACCGAGCGGCCCGCGGAATCGACGCCACGCCTTCATCGCTCTCTCGCTTCCCGATCGTGGACTGTCTCCGAATCAACGTGAGCGCCGAGAGCGCGGATGCGAGCCGCTGGCAGGGAGCGGTGACGCTGGAATAGCACAGCCATTTCAAGGATCCCGCGACGCCAGTGTCCAGTGGCGCAAAGGCCGCTCGATGCCGCGGCCTTCGGAGACATTCCACCAGCTACGGCAGCGCTCCGGCCTCGAGCGCCGAAAACACCGCTTCCGCGTATCGCCGCCAGTTCGCCGTCTCCACCCGCAGCCGCGCCCGTCCCGCCGCCGTGAGCGAGTAGTACTTCGCACGACGGTTGTTCTCCGACACGCCCCACCGTGCCTCGATCCACTCGCGCTCCTCCAGACGATGCAGCGCCGGGTAGAGCGTTCCCTCCCCTACCGCGAGCACGTCGTCAGTGGCGAACTCGATCCAGCGCGCCACGCCGTAGCCGTGCGCCGTGCCGCGACTCAGTGCCTTCAGCACGAGGAGGTCGAGCGTTCCGCGGAGGATGTCCTGGTCGGCAGCCATATCGTCCTTTACATCGGGTTTCCATGGGAGAGATAGTGCGGGTCCCCATCGAAAGGCAAGGGGTACCGTCGCGTCGCGACGGATGTCGATTCAGCCGACCGCCGATCGACGCATGTATGGAGACCCGGCACAACCCTGACGAGGAGGACTCAAATGACAACCGTGACACAGAGGAGCGCTCACATGGCAACCGTGGCACAGAGGGGGCCTCACATGGCGAGCCCGCTCGACACCCCTCACCATGCAGGCCGAGCAACGCTACCGCCCGTCTCAGTCTCACGACGGCGTGTGTGGACCGGACGCGTCCTCACGTCCATCGCCGGCCTGTTCCTGCTCGCCGATGGAGTCGTGAAGCTGACCGGCATTCAGCCCGTCGTGGATGCGTTCGATCAGCTCGGCTACCCGAGCAGCCAGGCAGCCATCATCGGCTCGCTCCTGCTCGCATGCCTCGCCGTGCACCTCATCCCGCGCACGTCGATCCTCGGCGCGATCCTGTTGACCGGGTACCTCGGGGGCGCGGTCGCCGTGCAGGCGCGCGTGGAGAACCCGCTGTTCGGATACGTGCTGTTCCCGGTTTATGTCGGACTGCTGATATGGGTGGGGCTGTACCTGCGGACCCCGCGCGTGCGTGGACTGCTGAGCGTGTCATAGGGTCGGGTTTCATTGGGCCGGACCGTGCAGGTTGATGTTGCGGGGGTGCGGGGCGCGGCTTCCGACTTGCGGGGGTGCGGGGCCGCGACTGGCTGCGGCGCGGCGCCGCGACTTCCGACGCAGCGGTCCCGCTAAGTGCACACTCGAGGCGGTGCGGCCGCGACTTCTGAAGCAGCGCTCCCGGTAAGTGCACACTCGCGGGGGTGCGCGCCGCGACTTCCGACGCAGCGGTCCCGGTAAGTGCACACTCGCGGCGGTGCGGGCCGCGACTTCTGGCTTACCGTTGCCATATACGGGTAAGTGCACATTCGAGCGGTCCGCGGAGGCTCGAATGTGGCCTGAGCTCATTAGACCACGGTAAGTCGGAAGACGGTGGCATCGCATGCCTCGATCGGGGCGTTATTGGGGTTGGACTTCCGTGGCGAGGGCGCTCATGCAGGACATCCCGCCCCGCCGCTTCCGCCGAGGCCCGCTCGTGCAGGTTCGCAGCCCCGTCCCGCGAAACCGCCATCCCTCCCCGCCGACGCCACCCCCAGTCCCGCGGAAACGCCAG
>DATABQ010000628.1:0-4501 GCA_036259495.1 Longimicrobiales bacterium
CGTCGGTAGTGGTGGCGACAGAGTCGCGGCTGAGGCCGGGAGTGCGCGTCGGCCATGCCGGTCAGCCATGAGCAGGGCTCAGAGCGGTCCGGCGGTACGGAGCGCATCCAGCCAGGATTTCGGCAGCAGATGCGGCGGGCCGAGGCCGCCGCGGTCGAGCGTGTACAGATAGGCCGCAATGTCGCGCGCATCGGTGGCACTGGCGCCTGTTGCCGGCATCGCAGTCTCGGGGTCGATCGACTGCGGACTCACGATCCACTGGACCAGGTTCGCTTCCTCGTTCGGCACGCGACCGGCAATGTAGGCGCGCTGGGCGAACGCAGTGAGCGGCGGTCCCGTGAGGCCGTTCGCGCCTCTCACTCCTGGCACGGTGTGACAGCCGCCGCAACCGAGCTCCCGGATCAGGCGTGCGCCGTTTTGGGCATCGCCGGCGGTCACGCGCACCGCAGGCTGCGACTCCGGCTCACGGCACGCGGCGAACGCGAGCAGCAGGAACAGCAACGTGCGCATTCGCGGCGCAGGCGCCGGGCGCGAGATCAGTGATGTACGGCCTGTGCGCATAGGGGCACCATGAGTGAGCCGAAGCCGCCGAGGACGATCGACAGCACGAACACGAGAGTGGCGAGCAGGCCGAGACCGCGCAGGAAAGCGTGCATCGGCTCGTCCTGCTCCGTATGCGCCGCCCATTCGATCAGGCGGATCGGACGCGGCCAGTCGCGCAGCGTCGCCCACGCGGAAGACAGCGCTGCGAGTGTGAGCACGACGGTCAGCGCGGCAATGGCGACGCGCGTGCCCGTGAGCCAGCCGAACGAACAGCCAACCGCGATGATCGCGTAGCTCATCAGCAGGTGCATCGTCCACGCGATCGGTGCGGCCAGCAGGCCGATCAGCACCCGACGTGTACTCACCGATACGTGTCTGCGGTGCGTGCTCACGATGTCACCACAGGTACGGCGTCGCGTAGACGATGAACATGACGATGACCGCGCTCGCGAGCGTGAACGCCGTGACCAGCGAGGTGTTGATCGCAACGCCTTCGCCGCGTGGATCGTCGGGCGCTAGGAGGCCCCACAGCACGCCCGTCATCGCCATCGCCACGAGCAGGATGGCGAGCAGCATCTGGAAGCCGAGCATCAGCATGACCGTGGAGCCGTACGCGGAACCTGCCGCACTCACGCCCGTGGCGCCGTAGGCCCGCACGAGCAGCCAGAGCGCGGCCGCGCTCGTCGCCGCCACGACGAGCATCGGCGTGAGGCTTCGCGGCCGACGTCCGCGCCGCAGCTCATTGACGAACCATCCCGCGGCGGCCGCGCCAATGACCGTGAGCGCGAGGCTGCCCCATGCATCAAAGCCGGGAACGGGGGGTCGCGGCGGATACCAGTCGGCGACGCCGGGTCCGATGTAGAAATAACTCGCGATGGCGGTAGCTAGAGCAGTGGCCAGGACGAGCAGCAGTACGATCGTGCCCCAGAAGCCGTTCGACCGCACCCCTCCCACGAGCAGCGGCAGGCGATCCGGAGTCCCCCCGGTCGGAATCTCCTCAAGCGCCAGACTCTCCGTGCGCTGCGGCCGGAACCAGAGGACAAGCGCAATGAGTGTGATCACTCCGCCGAGCAGCAGGGATGTCACATTGTCGAGCAGCAGCCCCGCGAACAGGAACAGGAACCCGACGGACATGACGAACGGCGCGGCGGTCGGACCTGGCACGTGCACGATTCCCTGCGGCTCGCCGTCGAGGACCGATACGACGACCGCGCCACGCCAGTCGAGAGGGCGCCACTTCATGTCGTCGAGCAGCCGGTCGCGCTGCGGATCCGTCTCCGCGAGCGTCTCCTGGTCCCAGAGCGGGTGCCGGCTGCGCACGGACGGCACCATCTGGAACTGCGCCTGCGCGGGCGGCGAGTCCTGCGACCACTCCAGCGTGTCCGACTGCCACGGGTCGCGACCCGCCTTCTCGCCGCGCTTGAGGCTCCACGCGAAGTTCACGAGGAACAGCAGCACGGAGATCGCAAAACCCATCGCGCCGATCGTCGAGACGAGGTTGTAGCCATCCCATCCCAGGCCAGCCTGATACGTATAGACGCGCCGCGGCATGCCGAGCAATCCGACGATGTGCATCGGGAAGAACGTAAGGTGGAAGAAGATGAACATCAGCCAGAAGTTCCATTTCCCCAGCCGCTCACTGAGCAGCCGTCCGGTGATCTTCGGCAGCCAGTAATAGAGTCCCGCGAACAACGGGAACAGCACACCGCCGATCAGCACATAATGGAAGTGAGCGACGACGAAGAAGCTGTCATGCGCCTGCTGATCGAACGGTACGCTCGCGAGCATCACGCCCGTGAGCCCGCCCAGCGTGAAGATCGCCAGGAACCCGCCGACGAACAGCAGCGGCGTGCGCCATACGGGCCGGCCGGCCCACAGCGTCGCGATCCAGCAGAACACCTGGACGCCAGCCGGGATTGCGATGACGAGACTCGTCGCAGTGAAGAACGTCGTCGCGGATGCGGAAATGCCTGCCGCGAACATGTGATGGACCCAGAGCCCGAAGCTGAGGAATCCCGTTGTCAGGATCGCGATGACCATCAGTGGATAGCCGACGATCGGCCGGCGTGCGAACGTCTGCACGACGTGAGACACGATGCCGACTGCGGGCAGGAACATGATGTAGACTTCCGGATGTCCGAACACCCAGAACAGGTGCTGCCACAGCAGCGGCTCGCCGCCGAATTCGGGCATGAAGAACGTCGTCAGCCCCTTGCGGTCCAGCTCGAGCATTGCCGTGCCGACGATGAGCGGCGTGAACGCGAAAATGATCATGAACGCGGTCACCAGCATCGCCCAGACGAACAACGGCATGCGCGCGAGCGACATGCCGGGGGCGCGCATGCGCAGGATCGCGACGATCAGCTCCGCCGCGGCACCCATCGCCGCTACTTCAGCGACGCTCAGCCCGATGTCCCAGTAGTCCATGTTGATCGCGGGCGAGTGCTCACGATCCGTGAGCGGCACGTACGCGAACCACCCGCCATCCGGCGCCACGCCGAACAGAAAGCTCGAGTACAGGAACAGCCCGCCGAACACGTACGTCCAGTACGAGAGAGCCGTGAGGCGCGGGAACGGCAGATCGCGGGTGCCGAGCAGCAGCGGCAGCATGTAGTTGGCGAACGCCTCGATGAACGGGATCACGAACAGGAACATCATCGTGGTCCCGTGCATCGTGAAGATCTGGTTGTACGTCTCCGCGTCGAGGAACGTATTCTCCGGCGTGCCGAGCTGGATGCGCAGCAGCAGCGCCATGAAACCGCCGGCGATGAAGAACGCGAACCCCGTCGCCATATAGCGCTGCGCGACGGGGATGTTGTTCACCGTGCGGATCATGCCGAAGATGCCGCGCGGCGCGCTCCACGTGCGGTTGAACCTGTCGATCTCCTCCTGACTGAACTCTGCGGGCGGGTCGTAGACCGACAGATCGGTGGCTGGCATCGTCAGCGCAGGGTCTCGAGCCACGCGATCATGGCGTGCAGCTCGGCAGATGTCAGCGGCACGCGCGGCATCCGGTTGCCGGGCTTGATCACTTGCGGATTCGTGATCCAGGCGGCGAGATGGCCGCGCGTATTGGGCAGCGTTCCGGCCGCGAGCGAACGGCGCGATGCGACGTGCGTGAGGTCGGGTCCGATCGTGCCGCGCGCGACGGTACCGCGCACCGCGTGACAGACGCCGCACCCCTTCTGCATGAACACGTCGCGCCCGGCGACCGGCGAATGCACGTGGGTGCCGCTGTCCGCCTCGTGCGCAGTGTCGGCCGCCTGGCTCGCGCCGGTCGGCGCCTGCGGTGCCTCGGACTCCTGCGGCGGCACGGGCTGCCGCTCGTTCGCGAGCCACGCATCGAACTCCGCCGGCTCATGCGCGATCACGAACAGCGCCATGTGCGCGTGCTGGAGCCCACAGTACTCGGCGCACTGGCCGCGGTACACGCCCGGCTCGTCCGCCTCCAGCCACGTGACAGTCTCACGTCCCGGGATCAGGTCCATCTTCCCCTGGAGAGACGGCACCCACAGGCTGTGGATCACGTCAGGCGAGGACAGCCGCAGCTGCACGCGCCGCCCCGTCGGGATGTGCAACTCGTTGGCAGACGTGACGAGCGACTGCGGATCCGCCGTCCTGTAACGCACCACCCACCACCACTGGCGCCCCTCGATCTCGACGACCAGATCCGGGTCCGGCTCCGGCTGCAGCTGCCCCTGCAGTACCACCGAGTAGAAGAACAGCGGCACGATCACGAGCAGCGGCAGGAGCACGCCGCCCAGGAGCACCCACTTGAGCGCGCGGCTCTCGGCGGAGTGTTCGCTCCTCGTCTGCTCCTCCTCGTGCACGCCGGGTTGCTCGTGCGCACGAAGCTTCACGCGCTCCGACGGGTCCACGTGCGGGTCGCGTCGCGGACGCTTGCGGATGCCGATGCCGAGCACCAGGAATACGAGGATGCTGACTGCCGCGCCCATGC
>DATABQ010000629.1:0-2998 GCA_036259495.1 Longimicrobiales bacterium
CCGGCTTAAGCTCCTTCCGCGCGTACAAGCCAAGCTGATCGGTCCGATGTGGGGACCCTGCCTGACTCGCATTGCCATAGGTCAGCAGTGACCGCGCCCGGATGGGCGTGGAGAACTCGACGGCGAGTACATATGAATCTCCGAACGTCGCAATGAAGCGCGTGCTGTCAGCGGGCGCCGGGCGATACTCCGTCACGCGGAATGCCCCTGCCTCGCCCGGGCCGCCGTTCGCCGGAAGATCGAGGCTGTCGCGGCGCAGTCTGTAAACGTCTCCCCACGGCACGTCGATGGAGCCGTAGGTTGCGCGTACCTGCTGTGCGACGCGCCCGAGCAGCGCGACGGCGAGCGGCGGATCGGCGAGACCGTCCGGTGTCGCGAGCGGTGCGCGTGCGGTCCAGTCGATTTCCCAGGGACTGCCGGACGGCCACTGCTGCTGCTGCATTGCGCGGAGATAGCTGACGAACAGAACTGCACCGCGACTGTCCGCATCGGCATTGCGATCCCATTGCTCGAGCACTTCCGCGGCGGCGCGCGCGTCCGCATTCGAGGACTGACGGGCTGCGGCAATGAGGTCGAGCAGGAAATGGTCGGCGGCCTCCAGGCGTGTGGAATGCTTGTATGTGATCAGCTCATTGAACGTGATGCTCGCATCGCCCTCGAGCATGCGCGCGGAGCGCTGCGCGCGGAATGACATCGATGGCGGCGGCGCCATGTAGTCGGGGAAGAACGCCGGATCCAGCGGCATGGGCAGCGTGGCCGTCCAGGGCGGCTCATTGGAGTTGTGCACCCAGCCGCTCGGCGGGTTCAGGACGCGCGGCAGGGCCCCGTACGAGTGGGTACCCGCCCACTGTGTGGCGGAGGTGTCGCCGCGCACGATGCCTTGCCAGTAGTTCCAGTCTCCGTGCCGCCGCACGGGCACGCGGCCGTTGAACAGGTGCATGATGTTACCGGCACGGTCCGCGTAGATCGTGGTGAACATCGGCAGCTGCAGCCTGCTCATCGCGAACTCGAAATCGCGCAGGCTGCCGGCTCGCATCATGTCCCAGTACTGCTGCATGAGCAGCGGTGCATCGAGGCCGGTGACGCTCAGCGCGATCGCACGGTTGCCCTGGGACGCGATGATGGGGCCGTGCACGGATCCGCGGACGCGGAGCGGCTGTTCGGCGATCGTGCCGTCAGGCTGACGGACACGGAGCACCTGCTCGTTGACCGTCATCGCGCGCATCTCGCCATCGAACAGATAGTAGTCGCCGTTCGTCTGGAGCTCGTAGAGGTCGGCGCCGTCCATCGTGTTCACGGTGTGCGTCCAGCCGAGATTCGGGTTGAATGCGATGGTGAGTGCGGGCAGCCCGACAAGCGTCGCACCGTAGGCATCCAGCTCCGGCGCGACCATGTGCGCCTCGTACCACGTGAACAGATCGCTCCACGGCAGGTGCGGATTCGCGAGCAGCATTGCGTTGCGCTGATCGCTGCGGTCGGGTCCGACCGCCCACGCATTGGAGCCGGGCACGCCCAGCGCGCCACGTGCTGCGCTCATCATCCCGGCGTTTGCGACGAACGTGAAGTTCAGCACGCGCTGCTGATGGGCGAGCACGTCGGCGCTCCGTATCGGCAGGGCGCGCCGGTACACGGCACTCAGCGAGTCCGGATGCCGGGCAGCGTACGCATTCAGTCCGGAGACGAACGCGTCCACGTACGCGCGCATGTGTGCGGGCTGTGCCGCGAGCCACTGCTCGGCGCGGCCGGGCACGCTGTTCGTGCGCACCCACACGTCCGAATCGATGAAGTCCGCGCCCCAGTACTCCGCCGCGCGACCGCGCGCCTGGCCGTACAGCCGGAGCAGCAGATCGCCATGGCTGCGCATCTGTGCCCACCCCATCCCGTAAAACAGCGCGGCAGGGTCCTGCGCGATGATGTGCGGCACACCGTACGTGTCCCACAGCAGCTCGACACGGCCCGTGTTCTGGAGCGGCTGCACCTCCTGCGGTGCCACTGTCTCCACCGGTGCGGGCGCGGGCGGATTCAGGAACGAGCAGCCGGAGACGATGACGGCGCATGACGCGGCCACCACCAGGCGCAGCGGTGAGCCGTTCATTCGGCGTGGTGTGGTTCGGAAGCAGGTGATTGCAATCGACTCATTCATTCGGCAGCGGGTTCTCTCTATCGTGAGGTCGGGGATGGACGGCCTGTCACGCGAATCACGCGCCCCGGGCCCGGCCGATGATCTCGAGCACGACCGTCGTCGCGCCGTTGATGACGAACTGCGCGCCGATCACCATCACGAGCAGCCCCATCAGACGCGTCATGACGTTCATGCCGGTCTGCCCCATCCGTCGTGTCAGCATGGGTGCGGCCGCGAGCGTGATCCAGCAGATGGCGAGCACGCTCAGGATGGCAGCGTATACGGTGAACGATTCGAACACCGTCTGTGCCTGTCCGTTCAGTGCAATGACCGTGGTTATTGCGCCGGGTCCCGCGAGTGTCGGCAGGCCGAGCGGGATGATGCCGACATCGTCGCGGTGCGTGCTCTCGCTCTCCTCCTCCTCCGTCGTCTTCACTCGTGAGCGACGCGCCTGCAGCATGTCCCAGCCGACCGCGAAGAAAAGGATACCGCCGGCGATCTGGAATGCCTGGCGCGTGATGCCGAAGAACTCGAGGATGTACGTGCCGGCGATGGCAAACACGAGCAGCACGGCGAGTGCCGTGATGATGGCGCGGCGGAGTGTCGCGCGCCGCTGGTCCTTCGGGTACTGCGCGGTGAGCGCGACGTACAGCGGTATCGCTCCAAGCGGATTCACGATCGCGAGCAGCGACGTGAACGCGAGTATCGCGAACTGCACGTTCACGATATCGCTCTCACGATGGACTGTGTGCAACGCAGCACGTTTCGCATGCGGCTCAGGACGGCAGCAGTGTACGGAGGCGGGGCAGATCAATGTTGCCGCCACTCAGAACCACGGCGACACGAGCTCCGCGGGCCGGGCGCACGACATCATCC
>DATABQ010000630.1:0-7223 GCA_036259495.1 Longimicrobiales bacterium
AGGGCGCCGCCTGGCGCGGCGCCCGAAACGCCTCACCCCGAAGCAGTCCTGAGGGCGTTGCCGAGGGGCGTTTCGGGGTGAGGCGTTTCGGGCGCCGCGCCAGGCGGCGCCCTGACGTGGCGGTCAGAGACGCTGAGGGACACCCATATGTCCGAACGAGCCATTTTGCAGAATGGGTTCCGCGTCCGGTGCGGCTGAGCGGGGTCTTGATCTTGCACCTGCCGCGTCTTGCAGGAGCGGCGCTCACGCGCGTACGCTGAAGCAACGGCGAATCAGACCAGAGGCGAAATCGATGCGGGAATTGCGGGTGCGGACGCTGCTGCTGGCGGGACTGCTGGTGTCAGCAGCATGCGGCGGGGACGACGAGGACGAGGGCACGGAGCGCAGGGACGCCGCTCAGGCTTCCGCGGACAGCGCCGCCGCGGCATCGCTGCTCACACCGATCCGCGGCATGAGCATGGCCGAGGTCGAGTTCGCGGACATGGCGGCACAGCGGGCCGCGTCGGCCGACGTACGACAGTATGCCCAGACCATCGCTGCCGATCATCGCGCCCTGATCGGTGCGCTGGACTCGGTAGCGCGCCTGCACCGGGCGCCGCTCACCGAAACCCGTGAGACGCAGGAGCTCGCGAACACCGCCCGCCTCGCGCACTCGGGTCTGGAAGCGCTCGCCGGCGCAGAGTTCGACATGCCGTTCGTGCGAGCGGAGGTCGAATCACACAGGATGCTCCTGGACCAGCTCGAGCAGCAGCTCATTCCGTCGGCAACGAACCCGGAACTGAAGTCGCTGCTCACTGACATTAGTGCCATGGCCACTGCGCACCTCACCCGTGCACGTCAGCTGCTCGCGCAGCAGCTCGGAGAAGCCGCGGCTCCTCCCCCATCGGCGCAACCCGATCGCGAGCCTCCGGCCGGTGAACCGCTGCCGCCACCCCGCTGAACGCGCCCACGCATGGAGGCTGAACGCGCCCACGCATGGAGGCGTGATGGAGGCGTGGCAGCTGCGCACGCGTGCGTGCGTGGCGCGCGTGGCCCGCACCAGCCCGCATTCCGCGCGGATCCGCGCGCGCAATAACGCGAGCCCGACGCGGCGACGAACACTACGCGGCGCCGCCCTCGGTGGAGATCAATTGTCGGTGAGCGTAACCTCGAGGGCGTTCAGCAGATCGACGGCGTGAGCGGCCAGATCCAGAGCGGCCGCGCTCCTGCCGCGACGGAGGTGGATGTCCGCGCGCTGGAGCATGTCCGCCGCAGATGCGTTCATGCGCTCGAGCCGCGAGACATCCCTCAGCGCAGCCTCGGCGCCCAGCTTCTTCTCCTGTTCCCTCACGCGATGCTGCGACCAGCGGATCACGTCCGCCACCGCGTCCGGACGGAGGCCGGCGAGCACGACGCGGATCTGCGCTGAGCGCGCCGCCTCAGCGGCTGCCCTGGCCTGCTCGCGCTCGCCGGAGCGGAGAGCCCGATCGGCAACCACCTGCAACTCGTTCGACTCCTGGATGAGGCCATCGAGCCGGCGGCCCGCCCGCACTGTGGACGCGTCGGCCACCAGGTCGGTGAGCGACGGCAGGCGTGCGGCGCCGGCAAGAGCTTCGCGCACGCGATCGGTTCGCGTCGCGGCGCGTGTTGCGGCGTCCAGCGCGGCGATCTCGTCCGACGCGCTGCGTGCCCTGGCGAGCAGCAGCGGGACGTCCTCCATAATCGAATTCACGTCCGGGGCAGCGATACCTGACGCCGCGAGGGTGTGGCGCCGTGCCTGTAGACGAGCGGCTTCCTGGCGTACGCTGCGAATGGTCCGTGTGACCACGTCACCGTCGTGCACACGGAGCACGATTCGGAGTTGCTCGTTGCGCAGCTCGCGGCGCAGCGCAGGACGCTCATCTATCGGAGCGGAGTCAAGACGATGCTGGATGAGCGCGAGATCGCGGACGAGAGTGCTGGCCGCCGCAATGCCGTGTTCGTCGTGCACGCTGCGGATGGCCGAATAGAGGAGGCCGGGCAGCGTCGAAGCCGAAACACGCTCGCCCTTCGTGCCGGCGATCGCAGCGACGTCGGCGTTGTCCAGCGGATCGACCGGGGTACGATCGCACGCAGTGCTCGCGAGCAGCGAGAGCACGAGCAGGATGGAGGGTCCGCGTCCTGACATTGCGACTCCGGTGGATCGTCGTTCGAATCGATATCCTTCAGTCAACGTCCGGACGCCGCCGATCCGGACAGGCGCTGCCGCCTGCAAACCGTTCCGGACTAGCGCAGAGAGGCGCGGGCACCGCGGCCCGTCACGCAATAGTGCAGCAGCGTCGGGTATGGAGCATTGCAGGCCGAGCCGCAACTCCGCCGATGCAGATCATTGGGCGCATCAGTCTCCACGCGGCTGGCCAGGCCCGGCCAAGCTGCGCAATACAAGTCGGGCACCGAAGCCCGCGGCGAGAATCAGCGTCCCGACCGCTATCGTCGCCACCGGGAGCGAGAGCGTCAGAACCGCGCAGGCGGCGATGCCGATCCGGGGCACCGCATCGGAGTAGAGCTTTCCCGACGCCGGCATGCGCAGCGCCGCCATATTGGCAATGCCGTAGTAGATCAGAATGGCGAATGCGGCCGAAGCGGCAACGTCCCGCAGCGTACCCATCCAGGCGATCAGGGCTGCAACGCCGCCGATGACGACTACCGCCCGCGCCGGTGTGCCGTACTTCGGGTGAACGGCACTGAGCGCGGCGGGCAGGTCGGACCGGCGCGACATCGCAAGCACCATCCTCGAGAGCCCCAGCACCTGCGACAGAAGCACCCCCAGCATCGCGGCGACACCGGCGGCGGCGACCATGGGAGTCAGCCAGCCGCCGCCGATCGCCCGGGCCGCCACGAGCAGCGGTGCCGCCGTCGCCGAAAGCGCACCGGCACCGGCCACGCCCATCGCCACGAAGCCCACGGCGAGATAGAGCACGACCGCCCCGCCGAGCGTCAGGTGGATTGCGCGGGGAATCGTGCGTCGCGGCTCGGCAACCTCTTCCGCGAGTGTCGCGATCCGCGCGTAGCCGGTATATGCGAAGAACATCAGGGCGGCGGCCTGGAGAACGGATCCCGGGCCGGCAGGCGCGAACGGCCGCAGGTTGTCCAGCCTCACGTGACCGGCACCAGCCGCGACGAACACGAGCAGCCCTCCGACCGCGAGAGCGACGATCACCAGATTCACGCGGCTGGAACGGCGGACGCCGAAGTAGTTGAGCAGCGTGAAGAGAACGATGGCGCCGACTGCAGTCACTCGTGCGTTCATCCCCGGGAGCAGCGCGTACAGATACGCGGCCGCACCGATGGCGACGGTTCCGGCCGCCGCGAGCTTGCTGACGATGAACATCCAGCCAGCGGCAAAACCGAAGGCAGGGCTCAGCACACGATAGCCGTACTCGTACGTGCCCCCGCTGTGCGGATACTCCGCGGCCAGCTGCGCGGAGCTGAGCGCATTGCACGTCGCAGCGACGGCCGCGATCAGCAGTGAGATCAGGAACGCGGGACCGGCGATACCGGCCGCGATCCCGCTCACGACAAATATCCCGGCGCCGACGATCGCGCCGAAACCGATACCGATCGCATCCGCGAGGCCCAGCTCGCGGCGGAGCCGGTCCGCCCGCGGCTCAGTCGTCAAGCCGCTCACGCTCGGCAGCACTGCGGCTGCACGCCGCTCGTCCTGGTGCCATCATCAACCCGTACAGCTCTCGTCATAACCTTGAGGTACCGGTAGTACGCAGGCTCAGCTCGCCACGCCCCAATCGCTCGAATCTCGGCCGGCCCAGCACGCGCCGCCAGTGTGTGAAGGCTGAGTGGCAAGGCCGCCACAGCTTTGCCATATAAAGCACTTGACCCCGGACGGCCGCACCGCTACCCTTCCTCTCATGGCATCACGGCCACGCGACTCCGATCCCGAGCCGATCGCGCTGCACCACCGCGCGATGGACGACCTGCGCTACATCCGTCAGACGATGGAACGCGCGGGCTCGTTCACGGCCGTACCCGGTCTGGGCGGCGTGGCGATGGGAGCGGCGGCACTGCTGGCAGCGTTCGTGGCAGCCCGGCAGCCCACGGCGGAGCGGTGGCTGCTGGTCTGGCTGGGAGCGGCGCTCACTGCCGTGCTGATTGCGAGCTGGACGATGGCGCGAAAGGCCCGCGGCGCAGGCATGTCTCTCCTGGACGGGCCGGGGCGCAAGTTCGCGCTCAGCTTCCTGCCGCCGGTGGTTGCGGGCGCTGCCCTGACAGCCGTGCTCTTCCGGAGCGGCGCGATCGGGCTGATACCGGGCACGTGGCTGCTCCTCTATGGAGCCGGAGTGGTGACGGGCGGCACGTTTTCCGTGCGAATCGTGCCGGTGATGGGCGTCTGTTTCATGGTGCTCGCCGTTGCGGCATTCCTCTCTCCCCCGGCAGCGGGCGACATATACCTGGCGACGGGGTTCGGCGGATTGCACATCGTGTTCGGCGCCGCGATCGCGAGGAGGTACGGTGGCTGATCGAGGTGCAGCCCGTAAGCACGACACGTCCGACGAGGCCCCTCCGGTGGATATGGCAGCGAAGAAGCGTTCGAAGCGAGTAGCGCGCACGAACCCGGTCGAGCTCGACCGCGTCATACACGAACGCGTGCGCCTCGCCATCGTCAGCGCACTCGCGGTCAATGACAGCCTTTCGTTCAACGAGCTGAAGAAGCTGCTGGATACGTCGGATGGCAACCTGAGCGTCCATGCCCGAAGACTCGAGGACGCCGGCTATCTGACGTGCGTCAAGTCGTTCGAAGGGCGCGTCCCGCGCACCGAATACCAGCTGACCGCTGCCGGCCGTCGTGCGCTGAAGCAGTATCTCGACCATATGGAAGCTCTGATCCGTCGTGTGCGTGAGCCGTGACCGATACATTTTTTTTGCGAGGAGACTTTATGAAACAAAGAGGTTTGCATGCCGCCGTCATCATGGACGGCAATGGCCGCTGGGCGACCAGCCGCGGATCACCACGTACTGCCGGACACCGCGCCGGAGCGCGCGCCGTGCGCCAGATCGTGGAGAGCGCGCCCGGTCATGGCATCCAGGTGCTGACGCTGTTCGCGTTCTCATCCGACAACTGGAAGCGGCCGAAGGGGGAGGTTTCCTCGCTGATGCGGCTGTTCGAGGCGTATCTGCGGGGGGAAACGGCGCGCTGCGTCGCGGAAGGAGTGCGTGTGCGAGTGATCGGGAGACGTGACCGGCTGGGAGAGCGGCTGCTCCGCGCGATCGAAGCTGCCGAACAGGCGACCTGCAACGGCAGTCGACTGGAGCTGTACCTGGCGGTCGACTACTCGTCGCGCGACGCGATCAGGAGGGGTGTAATCCTTCCCGATGTCGACCTGCTGATTCGCACGGGCGGAGAGCAGCGCCTGAGTGACTTCCTGCTGTGGGAGAGCGCGTATGCCGAGCTGATCTTCACGCCGAAGCAGTGGCCGGACTACGGTGACGCTGATCTGGCTGCGGCGGTGGCGGAGTACCACGCGCGGGAGCGGCGGTTCGGCACCCTGCGCGCGGAACCGGGGCGCGCGGGCGGTCCACGCGCCGGCGGTCCACGCGACGATACGTCTGCCGACGTGTCGGACATATCGGCGAGGCGCGGCGCCACGCTGCGGTTGCACACATGAGAGCGCTTCAGGTGCCTGCATCCGCAGTGCTCGCGGCCGGGTTGATCATCGGCGTAATCGGAGACGTGCTGCTGCGCGCGGAAGCCATGCCCGGACTGAACATGTTCGTAGTGATCGTCTGCATGGGTGTCGCGGGAGTCCTGCTGCATCGCCGCAGCGATGATGGCCTCAGCCGTGAAGCGGCGGTATCGCTGGCGGTGGGAGTCGTTTTCGCAGCCGGTCTGGTGTGGCGCGGCTCACCGGCGCTCAGGCTCATCGCACTGGGGTGGGCGGCAGTATGGTTCGCGCTGCCGGTACTCCGCGCCGGGGGAGCCTGGATCAGGGAGGCCGGTATTCTCGGCTACGTGGCAGCACTCGCGGCAGCAGGCGGCAATGCCGCGATCGGAACGCCGCTGACCGTCGCTGCGGTGGACTGGCAGCGGCTGAGCGGGACGGCCGAACGACAGCCGAGCTGGAGGCATGCCGCGGCGGTTGCGCGCGGTCTGCTGATCGCCCTCCCGCTCATCATCGTGTTCGGCGGCCTGTTCGTGTCGGCCGATCCTGTGTTCGCTGCGTTCGTGACGGACATCGTGCGCATCGATTTCGAGACGATAGCGAGTCACGTCCTGCTCACCGGCTTCGTGGCCTGGGTGTCTGCCGGCTATCTGCACGGACTGCTCAGGGGAACGCAGCTGCCGGTGATGGGAGAACGGCGTCCGCTGCTGACGATCACGGAGCTTGGAACGATACTGGGCCTGCTCAACCTGCTCTTCCTCGCCTTCGTGATCGTGCAGTTCCGCTACCTGTTCGGAGGCAGCGACCTGGTGGCTGTCACACCGGGCCTGACATACGCGGAGTATGCGCGCCGCGGCTTTTTCGAGCTGGTGTGGGTGGTCGGTCTGACGGTGCCGCTGCTGCTCGTGGCCGACCAGGTGCTGCGCCGCGAGCGGCCGCGCCACGAGGTGGTGTTTCGCACCATCGCCGGTGTGCTGATCGTGCTCGTGTTCGCGGTGTTCGCATCTGCGGTGCAGCGCATGCGCCTGTACCAGACGATGTACGGACTGACGGAGGCCCGCTTCTACGCCACCGCGGCACTGCTAACCGTGGGCGCCGTGCTGCTGTGGTTCACGATGACCGTGCTGCGAGGGAGGCGCCGCTCGTTCGCATTCGGCACTCTGGTCATTTCGGCAGCGTGCGCGATCGTGCTGCATGTCATCAATCCCGACGCATTGATCGTACGGTCGAACATCGCGAGAGCGCCGGCAGGACCCGGTGACATTGCGGCGTTGGACGCGGCATATGTAGCGTCGCTCAGCGCCGACGCGGTTCCGGTTCTGATCGATGAGCTCGCAAGCGTTCCCCGTCACGCGCAGCCGCCCATCGCGCGGCGGTTGCTGGAACGGTGGCCTCCCGGTACCACTGTGCCGATCCGTGCGTGGAACTGGTCCGAAGCGCGCGCGCATCGAGAGGTCAGTGCGAACGCGGACTGGCTTCGAAGCATGGCGGGAGCGGCGGTCACAACGGACGCCGGCTAACGAGAGTCACGCGGGTAACGAGAGTCACGCGGGTAACGAGAGTCACGCGGCTAACGAGAGAGTCACTGCG
>DATABQ010000631.1:0-2805 GCA_036259495.1 Longimicrobiales bacterium
ACCACCTCGACGCGCGACTCGACGTTTTCGATCGCCTGCCGGACGTTGTGGGCAGCGAGCCCGAAGAGGCCGATCACGAACAGCGAGAGGGCAATCATTGCGGCGGAGAGACCGGTGAGGACCGGCGCGCGCCTGAATGCCGCAGCGGCCTCACGAAGTGCGTACATCAGCTCCGCGCTCCCGTGCCGAATCGTGAATGATCTCGCCGTGCGCGAGCTCGACCAGCCGTACCGAAGGGTTGCGTCGGACCAGGTCGAGGTTGTGGGTGGCGAAGAGAATCGCGGTGCCCGCCGCGTTGATCGACTTGAACATCTCGAAGATGCCGTCGGTCGCGCGCTCGTCGAGGTTGCCCGTCGGCTCGTCCGCGAGCAGCACGAGCGGGTCGTGTGCGAGCGCGCGTGCGATCACGACACGCTGCTGCTCGCCGCCGGACAGCTCCATTGGCAGCTTCTCCGCCTTGGCGGCGAGGCCGACGTGTGAGAGCAGTCGGCCGACCTTCGATCGGATCACAGTCTGCCGCGCGCCCGTCACCTCGAGTGCGAACGCGACGTTCTCGGCAGCCGTGCGATCCTGCAGCAGACGGAAATCCTGGAACACGTAGCCGATCTTGCGGCGCAGGATCGCGACATCGCGATTGCGGATGCTCGTCGAGGAGTACCCGCTCACGCGGACTTCGCCCGAAGTCGGGCGCTCGACCATGTGAATCAGCTTCAGGATCGTCGACTTGCCGGCGCCGCTGTGGCCGGTGAGGAAGCAGAACTCGCCCTTCCGCAGCTCGAACGTCACACCGTTCAGTGCGCCGGCATTGCGAGAGTAGTCCTTCGTGACGTTGTCCAGTCGGATCATGTGTGCATCTGCGGCTGTGAGGCCTGCACGCTGGCAAGATGCGTCGCCAGATGGAGCGCCTCCAGCATGGAGGAAGGGTCCGCCGTGGCGCGACCAGCCCGGTCGAGGGCCGTGCCATGATCGGGTGATGTGCGCGGGAACGGAAGACCGAGCGTCACGTTTACACCGCTCCCGAACGCGGCCGTCTTGAAGGCGGCCATGCCCACGTCGTGATACGGCGCGATCACGGCATCGAACTCGCCGCGGGCGGCGCGCAGGAACACGGTGTCCGCGGGAACCGGTCCCGCGATCGTGTGTCCATCCGCACGCAGCTGCCGGACGGCCGGAGCGTAGATGCGTTCCTCTTCGTCGCCGAAGAGCCCGCCGTCGGATGCATGGGGATTGAACGCGCAGAGTGCGATACGTGGCGAAGCGATGCGCCACCCTGCACGCAGGGCGCGTGCGGTGATCCGCGTCTGCGTGATCAGCAATTCGGGAGTGAATGCAGCAGGCACCTGCGCCAGTGCAATGTGAGTCGTCGCGAGTACGACGCGCAGAGGACCGCCCAGCGCCGTCCTCTCCGCGGCCATCATCATCACAACATCGGCCATACCGCAGCGCGAAGCAAGCATCTCGGTGTGACCGGGGAAGTCGTAGCCGCCTGCGTGCAGCGCCGCCTTGTCGATGGGTGCGGTAACGACGGCATCGGCGCCGCCGTGCAGCGCCAGGTCGATGGCATGGTCGATCGCGAGTCCCGCGAGGCGTCCGGCTGTCGCCATGTCGCCGCCCGCGCCCGGGGCGGTGGACCATTCACCAATGTGGATGAACTCGTCGGCGGCCGTTTCTGCGCCAGTCCCGCGCGGCCCGATGAAGATGAGGTGATGCGGCGCGGCCGCGCGATACATGTGCGCGGCCGCAGCGGCTACCTCCGGACCGATGCCTCGCGGGTCACCGAGCGTAATGGCGATCCGCAGTGTTCGTTGTGGAGCTGCGCCGCTCACTGATCGTCGTCGGAGCTCAGGAATCGCGGACGTCGACGTACGTAGATCGTCGAAGCTCGGCGACGATCTCATCCAGCAGCTTCTGCTGCGCGATGTTGTCCCGCAGACCGCTCATCTGCGGATCGTCCAGGCGCCACGGTCGCTGGGCTTCCCGTTCGAGCACCTTCATCACGATGAACTCCGAGGCGAGCTCCTGTCCCCCGACAGGGACCGGGCCGACCACGGCGCCCGCTTCGACATCCGACAGGTCCACCTGGAAGACGCGCTGGATCGTATCGAACGGCGCGGGACCGACGCGCACCGGAGCGTCCGGGTCACCGTACTCCGCCGCGAGCGCAGCCATGTCCTCACCGGCACGAGCACGCTCCGCCACCGAGTCGGCTCGAGCGCGCGTGCGCACAACGTCCGCTTCGGTGATCTCCGGCCGGAACAGGATGTGGCGGGCCTGGACCTCGGCGCCACGTACCCGCTCCACCTTGATCAGATGATAGCCGTACTGCGTCTTCACGGGAGGACTGATTCCGCCGGGACCCATGTTGAATGCCGCGTTGGCGAACTCGCGGACCAC
Organism: Longimicrobiales bacterium; assembly: GCA_036259495.1. Taxonomy (GTDB): domain Bacteria; phylum Gemmatimonadota; class Gemmatimonadetes; order Longimicrobiales; family RSA9; genus SH-MAG3. The sequence continues at coordinate 2,395 of DATABQ010000631.1, forward strand.
ATCGCTGCGCCGGATGAAGCCGAGATCGCCGCCGTTGGCGCTCGTGGCATCATCGCTGAACCGACGGGCGAGCTCCTCGAACTCCTCGCCCTGGCGAAGGAGCTTGACCACGGAATCTGCGCGCGCCCGCGCTTCCGCCAGAGCCGCTTCCGAAGGCTCTGCATGAATCACCACCTGCTGGAACGTCAGCGTCGGCTCGCGCAGCGGCAGCTGAGCAAGCTGCTGCTCGAACGCCGCCCGGAGCTCCTCTTCCGTCACACGCGGTGCGCGGCGCGCCTGCGATGCCTTCATCTGATACTGCCGGATCAGCTCACGCTTCCGGTACTGCGTCGTGAGCGCAGCGCGATAGTCGGCCAGCGTCCGACCGCTGTTGCGAAGCTCCCGCTCGAGCGCCACCGCGCCACCGAGCTG
>DATABQ010000632.1:0-4550 GCA_036259495.1 Longimicrobiales bacterium
GCTACATCGCACTGATTACCGCTGCGAATGAGCCGCTCGTCCGCGCCGTCATTGCCGCAGCGGGCGGAGACCTGCCGCAATCGCCATGGACCGGGCTCATGCGCCGCGTGGCCGACCCGGTCGCCGCGGCGCGCCGCCTGAACGGGCGACCGCTGCTGATGCTCCATGGCAGGAACGATCGCACCATTACCGCCAGCCAGGCCCAGCGACTCTTCGACGCCGCAGGACAGCCCAAGGAGCTGGTCTGGTACGACTCGGGTCACGTTCTGCCTGCGACGGCGGCAGACCGCGCCGCGATGTGGCTCGTGGAGGAGCTTCGCGACTGAGCCTCTTCGCGACTGAGCCTCTTCGCGACTGAGCCTCTTAGCGACTGAGCCTCTTCGCGAGAGCCTCTTCGCGACCGAGCCTTTCCGGCCGACGCTGCGTGACCCCGTAAGTCGGCACTTCTCTTGCTCTTACGGCTCCCGGACAGCGATTATATCCCGCATACGGAGCCTCTCATGAGACATAGACTCAAGCCCCGCCACGCCTTCGCGCTGGCACTCGTTTTCGCGCTGCCGGGCTGCGCAGGCAATTCGCTGGGAGCTCTCGGCGATATCCTCGGCGGCGTGGGCGGCATGCCGGGCAGCGGCGGCCAGGAGGGCCAGATCAGCGCGGAAATCCGGCGGGTGAACACGCAGCAGCAGACGATTCAGGTCGCGACGCAGGACGGTCAGAGCGGCGATGTTCACTATGACCAGAACACCGTGGTTGTGTATCAGCAGGAGCAGTATCCGGTCACCGCGCTCGAGCCGGGCGACCTGGTGGTGCTCCAGGTGCAGGAGACGGCGCAGGGCAGCCTCTACACGAACAGGATCGACGTGCAGACGAGCGTCCAGGACCGCGGCGGGCAGTCGGGGGCAGGCAATGTGCAGCAGTACAGCGGACGCGTCGGCCAGATCGACCACGAGCGCGGTTTGTTCGTGCTCCAGATGCCGAACGGCAATGTCACTGTCTCGGTGCCCTACAATGCGCCGCAGGCGACGATCGACTACTTCCACCGTCTGCGCGTCGGCAACGACGTCCGGCTCCAGGCGACGACGATCGACGGCAGCCACGTGCAGATCTATCGATTCCTCTGATCACCGAGGGACCGGCCGGCGCGTCACCTCACACGGTCGCGGCCGAGCCGGTCCTCCGGATCGATCCACCAGTAGATCGCGTCCTCGTTCCACTCCAGCCCGCGAAACTCCACGTTCTGCAATCGAGAGTGCACGGCGTAGAGCTCGGGATCCATGTAGATCGGCGCGTACACTGCGTCATCGATCATCAGCTGCTCGAGCTCGCGCCAGAGCGTGCGGGCACGCGCGGTATCCATAACCACGAGCACGCTGTCGATCAGCGAATCGATGCGCGGGTGATTCGATGCGGCGAAGTTCGGCCCGTTCGGCGGAATCGAACGAGAGTGGAATATCATCTCGGCATTCGGGCCCATCACGCCGGGTCCCCAGCCCCAGCCCCAGAAGGACGCGGTGAAGCTGCCATCGCGCAGGCGCTGCACCCACGTGGTGCTCTCGTACGCGCGCGGCGCCAGGTCGATGCCGATATCGCGCAGCATGCTCTGCATTGCGACGAGCACGTCCTGGCGCGTCTGATCGGTCGACACGAAGTCCACCTCGATGCGGAGCGGCCGGCCGCCACGATCTCGTACACCATCGCCATCCGTGTCCCGCCAGCCGGCCCGGGCGAGCAGATCGCGCGCACTGCCGGGGTCGAACGGGATCGGCCGCACATCCGGCGAATGCTCGCGCAGGATCGTCGGGATCGGCGAGAGCGCGGGCTCGCCGATGTCGGCGAACAGGCCGCGCGCGATGGCTTCACGGTCCACTCCCATGAGCAGCGCGCGGCGAGTGCGCACATCGTCGAACGGCGGACGCCGCGTGTTGAGCGCGATCCACGCCGGCCGAATGCGCGGCGCCGTGTGCACCTCGACGCCCGCCGCATCATCCATCCGTTCCCGGTGGCCCGGCGGCAGCCTCGACAGCAGGTCGCCCTGACCCGACACCAGCTCCGTCATCGCCGCGCTGACATCCGGTATGAAGCGCATGATGATGCGTTCGAGCGCCGCGCGACCGTCCGGCTTGTCCGCGTTCACATCGAGCCGCAGCATCTGCCCCGCTGTCCAGCCGCCGAAGCGGTAGAAGCCGTTTCCGACCGGGTTCCGGTTGAACGGCGTCATGTGCATGTCCTCCGGCGCGACGTCGCCGAGCAGGTGCTCCGGCACCGGCACCACCTCCAGCAGCGAGTTCACGGTGTACATGCCGGTACGGTCGAACGTCACCGCCACCGTGAAGCTGTCGCGCGCGACGGCGGAAGTGACCGCCGCGACGTCCGCCTGCCGCGGCGATGCAGTCATCGGATTCCGCTGCAGCTCGATCGTGAACACCACATCGTCCGCTGTCACGGGCGTGCCGTCATGCCAGTGCACGTCCTCGCGCAGCGTGAGCACGAGCGTTGAATCATCCTCCATCTGCCACGATGTGGCGAGGTCGGGCGCATAGCCGCTCAGCGTGGAGTCGCGCGCAGCGAGCGCCCTGAACATCAGGTGCACGGCGTGATACGCGGGCACGCTGCTGAACGTGACGGGATTCAACTGGTCCGGCTCGCGGTCGGCGAGCACCACGAGCACACCTCCGGGCGGACCGCCGCCGAGCGTGGCGTGATCACCGTCGGGCGCCGTGGCGCCAGTGTTGTCGGGCGCGGAGCCGTCGCCGCACGCGATGAGGATGACAGCGCCCGCGAGCGCAGCGGCCGTACGCAGCATCGCACGCGGCGTCACGCGCGGCGTCATCGTGCGCGCGCTGAACGGGGTGCGCGCGCTGAACGGGCGGTGGTGACCTGCATCGCTGGAAATCGTGTTCATCAGAAGCGGTCGAAGGTCCAGGGTTCCGGCATTGCGAGCGCTGTATCGAGCACGCTCAGGAGACCCGTGTGGTCGCACTCGAGCAGTCCCGCGCGCAACGCTGCGGAAGGCGACAGTGCGCCGACGAAGATCCGTGACAGAGTGGATATGTCCATCCGCAGTGAAAGATCCAGCGCGCCCGTGCGCTCGACGATCGAGCGACCTCCATCGAGCGCGACACGCCAGCTCCCGCGATTCTCCTCGAACAGCGGGTCGACCACCTCGATCGCGACGGCGATCGTCGGTGCCGGCTCGATGCGGCGACCCTCGAACGCAGCACGCACGTCCAGCAGACGGAACATGGGGCCGGACATCAGCGTTGCACTCGGCGCCCACAGCCGCCACAATGGCGCCGCTCCGTGCGGCAGGCGCGGCTCTCGCAGCCAGTCACCGAGCCGCTCGGACGGCAGCGCGCGCAGCATGATCTGCGGCCATTGATCGCCCAGCGATCCGAGCCAGCCGTACAGTCCTCGACGCGCGGCATCCGTCGTCCACACGAGCTCATCGACCTCGAGGAAGCGCGGCTGTGTGTCCGTGCGATACACGACGACTGCATAGCCTTCCAGCTCGCCCCGATGCGAGCGGTAACCGAACAGCGCGCGTCCCGGCTCACCCGTCGCCTGGAGCCACACCTCGGGCGTGCGCTCGAGCTGCCCGGTCTGGCAGGCCGCCCAGCGGCTGTACAGTGCCAGTGCCTCCGTGCTGAGGTGATCGCTGTCGAGCAGCTCGACACGATGTCGCTCCGCCGAGTCGGGCAGCGTGTTCGCCGGCACCTGGTACTGCAGCGCCTCCCCGGCAAGGCCGTAGCCGAGTCGCTGATAGAACGAAACGCGGAACGGGAACAGCGCCGAGACGATGTCGCCTCGTTCGCGCCCCTCGCGCAGCGCTTCACCGACGAGCTCTGCCGCCAGACCCTGCTTCCGGTGTGCCGGCGATATCGCGACCGTTCCGACACCCGTCATCGGCATCGCCTCGCCCGCCACCCACTGTCGCAACGGATGTATCTGACATGCAGCCGCTACGCGATGCTGGTCACATCCGATGAACAGCGTGTCCGCGCCACCTCCGTACGCCGGCTCCCGCAGTCGCGACTCCCACCACCCGGGCGTACGTTCCGGCGACGGGAAGCTGTGCGCGGCGAGACGACCGGCCTCCGGGATATCGTCAGGAGCTGCGAGCCGGTAATGCATATCGTTGCCCGTGCGGTCGTGGCGGAGTGCGAGGCGCTGCCATCGTCATGGTGCGCAAGATAGACGCACCCGCACCTGAGGCAAAGATGCCGGGCGCCGGCGCGGCAGCGGATGCCGAGCCGCTCGTGGTGCACGGTTTGCGCTGATCTGATTCGGCAACCCGCAGACAACCACGCGACGGGAGCACATGACACGATCCTCATCCTCGACCGCAGTCGGCATTACCGTGCTGCTGGTGACCTCAATGACAGCATGCGCACCGGCGACGGCACCGGCACCTGCGGCCGGTCCGACATATGCCGCTGACACTTCAGCGGCGGACATGCCGGTGTCGCCCGCAGACTCGGTCTCGTTCCGGCTGGTCGAGTATCCGAACGAGGTCGTCCCCGGCCTCGAAGTGCTGCTCACCGATTCGTCGC
>DATABQ010000633.1:0-1639 GCA_036259495.1 Longimicrobiales bacterium
AGGTCCGGAGCTAGGCGGCATTCTCCCGCGCGTCGCGCGTCCACGTGCGCGCCTTCATGAAGATGAACGCCGCACCTCCGACGATGACGGCGATCGGGAGCAGATACACCATGAGGTTGACGCCGCTCGCCTTCGGGCGCAGCAGCACCCATTCGCCGTAGCGGTCGACGAAGTAGGCCTTCACCTGCTCCGGTGTTCTGCCGGCGGCCAGCTGATCGCGCACTACGCCGCGCATCTCCTGCGCGAGTGTCGACGGTGAATCCTGGATGGACAGACCCTGACAGACCACGCAGCGCAGTTCGGACGAGACTTCCTCGACCTGGCGGTCCAGCTGCGTCTCACCGCCGCCGACGGTCGGCTGTGGCGTTGCGGCACCCGGCGCGGCGACTTGCGCTTCGGTCGGGGCAGCCGTGCTCGCGACGAGCATCAGCACCAGCGCCGCCCACAGCAGCATCTTCATGATCCGGCTTCCGCTGCCCGAATGTCCGCCGGCCCGTTGCGCGAAGCTCCATTGGCGACGCCCGGCTGCGAGCTCACCGGACGCTCGCCCTTCGCGGCGGTGCCGTTTGCGAGCAGCGGATCGATGATGCGTTGCAGCTGAGCGGACGTGATGGGACCGATGTGCTTGTATACCACCTTCCCCTGCTGATCGATGATCACGGTCTCCGGCACGGCGTAGAGTCCGTAGTCGATGGCGGTACGGGAGCGCTCATCGACGAGCGCAGGGTACGGCTGGCCGCCCATCTCGCGGATCCAGCGGCGCGCGTTGGACTCGCTGTCATTGTAGATGACGCCGTAGAACTTCACGCCACTGTCAGCATACCGCGTTGCGCTGACGGACAGGTCGGTGTGCTCATCGCGGCATGCCAGACACCAGGAGGCCCAGAAGTTCACCACGACCACGCTGCCGCGCTCATCGACGAGACGGACCGTGTCCGGCGGCTCGGAGTCCATGACCCGCAGGGAGAACTCCGGCGCGACCCGGCCGGGCATGGTGGACGGCAGCTCGCGCGGATCGACCGTCATGCCGTACGCGAGCAACGCAATGATGGGCAGTGCGACGGCGGCGCCGATGAGAGATCTGCGCCAGTTCATCACGCCTCCTGCCTGACGAGGCGGCTGCGGGGCATGGGCGGAGCGGGCGTGCGGCGCCGGCCGCCGATCATGCTGACGAGTGCTCCAAACGCGACCACGAAGCTGCCGATCCAGATCCACACGACCAGCGGCTCCACGATCACGTGCAGCGTAGCGGATGATCCGTTCGGCTCGACCGCGAGCAGATTCACGTAGAGGTCCTCATGAGCGCGGCTGCGTACGGCCGGCGTCGTGATCGCTTCCTGGCCGCGGCTGCGATAGTAGTTGAGGCGCGGATCCATGTGGCCTGCCTCGTCACCATCGATGAGCACGGTCAGATTGGCGAGGACGACAAAGCGGTGCGGCTCGTCGAAGGCGTCGAGACCATCGAAGCGGACCGTGTAGCCTTGCATCTCGATCGCCTCCCCCGGCCGCACGGTCCTGACGATATCCGACTGCAGCACGGAGGACCCCGTCATTCCGACTGCGGACATGATCAGCCCCAGATGGGCGATGTAGCCGCCGTATCTCCGCGGATTGGCATTGATGAGGCCGATCAGCGATG
>DATABQ010000634.1:0-3134 GCA_036259495.1 Longimicrobiales bacterium
ACCCGTCGGCGCAGCTGCTCCGCAAAGCGCAGCTGGGCCAGTCCGAGACCCGCGATGAAGGCACCGAGCTCGACCGACAGCCCGACGCGCTCCGCGATGACAATGAAGAGGAAGCACCAGGCGAGGCTCCAGATGAAGACCGTCTCCTGTGATCGCTGCACACTCGAGAACAGGCGTGGCAATACAAACTTCGATGCGAGGGCGGCGAGCCCGATCAGCGCGAACATGCCCCCGAACGCCATCGTCATTGCACCGCCGATGGAGGCGTCCGCCTCGCCGGCGCTGCCGAGTCCCGCGAAGAGCGTGAGTGCGATAACGGTCGTGACGTCCTGCACCATGCAGATGCCGATGCTGATCCGCCCGTGCAGCGACTTCATCTCCCGGCGCTGCCCCAGCAGCTTGACGATGACCACGGTGCTCGAGCACGTCGCGCCGAATCCGACCACCGCCGCCGCTGCGGGATCGAATCCCAGCAGCAGCCCGATTGCCGTTCCGAGCGCAAACATGCTGACGACCTCGACCGTGCCCGAGATCGCGACCGTCCGTACCACGCCCTTCACACTCGACAGGCTGAGTTGGAGGCCGACCAGGAACAGCAGGAGTGCGACACCGATCTCGGAGATGAGCTCGATGGTGTGCGTCACGCCCACGACCCCCGTTACCGGGCCCAGCAGAAGCCCCGCCGCCATGTACGCGACGATCGTCGGCACACGCACCAGCCGCAGCAGCAGTACCGCGGCGGCTGCCGTGAACAGGATGTAGCCGAGGCTTTGCAGGATCGGAAAATCGGCCACGTTTGCAGGGGTCGGGGTTCATCTGTCGAGCGCGTGCGTGCGTGTGGGCAACATACGTGCGCAGACGTTTACGGGCTGAGTGCACGCCCGACGATGGGCGTTCGCTAAAGGGAGCGGGAGGGGGTGGGCCGGCCCCACGCGGGGCCGACCCGGCTGCAGCGGCTGCCGATCAGTAGGCGCTTTCGAGCGCGATCCCCTGGTAGTAATGCTTCAGGATCTCGTCATACGACCAGCCCCTCTTGCCCATTTCGACTGCGCCGGTCTGCGACAGGCCGACACCATGGCCCCAGCCGCCGCCCCACGCAACGAACCCTGTGACTTCCTTCGTCTGCCTGTCGACCACCGGCTCGATGTAGAACAGCGTGCTGAGCAGGCTGTTGAGGTCCCCGTCCTCGTCCACGAACTTGAGCGACGAGCGGATGCCATCCTTCGTGTCCTCGAACGTGCCGGCATCGGTGACGTACTCGATGCTCAACGCGCGGCCGGACGGTCCGCGCTCCAGAACGTTGATGGCGTGCACCGTGCCGACGTCCTCCTCCGCGTAAGCGCTGATCGACCTCGTGATCTCCTCCGCCGTCCACTCGAACGTCCAGCGGTGATAGCGCGACCAGTCGGCCTCGAAGTCGCCCGCCTTGTAGGCGCGCAGCGACCGCGCATTCGCGTGGCGCTTGAACACGTCGAGCGTCGGGACATGCTCGAACGAGTTGCCGCGCTGTGCATCGGGCACGCCGCGCAGGTACGGTACCGGGTCCGAGGTGTACACTTCCTCATTGTTGGCCGTGAAGCCGCCGGACGTCGAGGAGTAGAGGGCCTCGATCAGTGCGCCATTGTATGTGGCGACGATGCCAGCCGTCTCATCCACTGCCTGCGACGACAGCGGGTGCTCTGCGTCGAGGCCGCCGTACACCTGGTCGGTTGTGGTCGGCAGCAGGTCGTAGCCATTGGACGCACGCTTGCCGAGACCGCGCATCGCGTACGTGCGTGCGGCGACCGCCTGCGCCTTCAGCGCCTCGAGCTCGCCGTAGGGCACCGGCGGCAGCTCCCGAGGCACGACGCCGTAGAGGTATTCCTCCATCGGCAGCGAGTTCACGCCCGCCAGCGTCATGTTGCCGTTGATCACGACCTCGCCCGTGCCTCGATAGGGCTCGCCGTTGATCAGCACACGATCATCAGCCGAGCGCAGCACTGCGCCGCCGTTCACCTCCACGGGCTCGGAGCCGCCGGTAACCCGGAACACGGCACCACCGGTGACGATCTCCGGCGGCGTCGGCCAGTACGAGTCGGTGCCCGCAACGCCATCCGCTATCGCCTGATTGCGGAACGTGTTGCGTGAACCCCATGCGTTGCTGCCCGACGTATTCTGCAGACGCGCGCGGGTGCAGACGGTGCCGACGTCTTCCGTCCATGTGATGTAACCGAGATTGGTAGCACGGGTCTGCCACTCCGCGAGCAGGCTGCGCGCCGTTGCCGAGAACGAGTAGCAACCCACCTGCAACCGCCAGATCGTGTCCGGCCGCGCGGCTGTGACCAGGGTCACCGTCAGCTCTCCGCCCGTGCCTGTCTGCACGACATCGCCGCTGGCCTTCTCCACCAGCTCCCACGCGCCTTCCGCCGCAAGCCGGACCGAGCTCGCGTTCGGCACCACGCCGATGCGGATCGCGCCCGTGTACTCGACCGCCGAGGGACCGGGGTCGATCGCCGTGTAGCCGCCAGACGCTGATTCGCCAGGAGTGAACGGCGTCTGCTCGCACGCCGCGACGGACAATGCCGCCAGTGCGAGGGCCGCGGGGACGAAGCGGGATCGAAGCTGTTTCATGGATGCCTTTCCGCGTGGAAGTTCCGGTGGGTTGACCCGGACAGCGGAGAAGGGCGTGCGTCGAGGCAGGATCATCCGGCGTCGCGAGGAGCGTCTTTACTCCAGGGCCCTTGGGGGGCGTAGCGCCCTGTCCTCCACTGTGTCCGTATGCTCCCCGCCGTGTCGGAGCGGGGCGGACGCGGTCAGAGTAACACGCGAGCCTGACTCCTCACAAGCAGGTGTTTCTGCGCGCTATGCGTGCGCGTGCCGCTCCGCGGCCGTGTGCGCGATCGGCTCCGTAAGCGGCTCCGTCACCGCCGCGCGAGACGGTCGTCGGCCGCGGTTGTCGGGCGGGCTGGTGCGGCGTTAGATTGAGCGTCTGTCAAATGACGGGACGTAGCGCAGCCCGGTAGCGCACCTGAATGGGGTTCAGGGGGTCGCGGGTTCAAATCCCGCCGTCCCGATCGAGTAAGCGCAAGCCCGGCCGGCATTTAGCCCGGCCGGGCTTTCTCGTGTCCGCTCCTGAACGGGTGAGCAGGTAAGAC
>DATABQ010000635.1:0-3867 GCA_036259495.1 Longimicrobiales bacterium
GCCTCTTCGGCATCCGCCGTGTGTCCGTCGCAGGCAGCCTCGACCAGCGCGAGCGCGGCTGCACGCGGATAGGATGGATCCCGGAACGGCGGCAGCGTGAAGTGCACGCGCGGCACATCATCATCGCGATCCTCGTTGACGAATGCCCTGGACATGATCACCTCCCGTGGTGGCTGCGTGGGTATGTGAGCGCGCCGCGACGATCATGAAACGCGTCCGGTTGTCACTGCAGTCCTCGATGTCCGCCGCAATGATATCCAGCTCGTAATGCGCCGCCGCACGGTATGAGGCGACAGCGGCTTGTGCCGGGTCACCGCGCAAAGCGACTTCTTCCGCAGCTCCCGCCGTATCATAGAACGACACCGCCTCGAGCAGCGGCATCCCCGCAAGAAACGAGCGGCACTGAGCCAGTGCGACCGGGTGGGAGAGCACGCGGCGGATCTGCTCCGGACGTGCGCCCGGGAGTGCGAGCAGACACAGCCGGACCGGACACGTGACCTCACCGATCACATCGAGCCCGCCGGCATTGAACGCGTCGAGCGAGGCGGTGACATCGCCGTGGATGGAGTTCCTGACCGGCAGCACACCGTATGTGGCCGTGCCGTCCAGCACTGCAGTGCGTACTGCCGCGAACTCGCGCTGTGGGACGCGCTCCATGTCACGAGCGCCGAAGAACGATGCGATCGCGTCCTCGCTGAATGCGCCGGGAGCACCCTGATATGCGACGCGAACCGGCCGCGCGATCATGAGTTGCTGTCGCGGAGCTGTACGGATCGCGACATCTCGATGACGCACCAGAACAGCTCCCGTACGCGCTCCTCATCCAGACCTGCCACGCGCGCGGACGCTGCGACGCTTCGGAGTACCGCTGCCTCACGCGCGGGGTCGGCGGTGGCGAGGCCGCAGCGCTCCTTCTCGCCGCCGAGTTTACGGACCAGCGCGATGCGCCGTGCGAGAAGCCCCACTATCTCCTGATCGGCTCGTGCGATCTCCGCGCGCAGCTCCTGCACGTGCTCCATCCGGGTTTCGTCAATGCTCACAGTCTGCTCCTGTACGGTCGTGGTGGCGAGAGTGTTCATGCGACCCTCGCCACGGGCTGCGCCACCTGCGTCGCGAGACTCCTGCCGACGGCTGCGGCGACAGGCGCGAGTTGATCCACCAGCGCGGCGAACGCTTCCGGTGTGAGTGACTGATCACCGTCCGAGAGCGCGTCCGCCGGGGATGGATGCACCTCGATGATCAACCCGTCGCAACCTGCCGCCACCGCCGCGAGCGCGAGCGCCGGAACGAGATCGGCGCGCCCCGCCGCATGGCTCGGATCGACGAACACAGGCAGATGCGTCTCCTTCTTCAGCGCGGCCACTGCGCCGATGTCCAGCGTGTTGCGGGTCAGCGTTTCGTGCGCACGCACGCCTCGCTCGCACAGAATCACAGCGTCGTTACCGCGCGAAACGATGTGCTCCGCGGACAGCAGCAGCTCCTCGACGGTCGCCGACGCGCCGCGCTTGAGCAGCACTGGCCGGCGTATGCGCCCGAGCTCGGCGAGCAGCGAGAAGTTCTGCATGTTGCGCGCACCGACCTGGAATACATCGACATGCGGAATCATCGCTTCGATCTGCCGGGCGTCCATCACTTCCGTGACCACTGCCAATCCGGTCTCGCGGCGCACCTCACCCAGCATCTCGAGGGCTTCCTCACCGAGCCCGGAGAACGCGTACGGCGAGGTGCGCGGCTTGAACGCGCCGCCGCGCAGCATGGCCGCGCCGGCCTGACCGACGGCTGCAGCGGTCGCGCGAAGCATCGGCAGTCCTTCGACCGAGCACGGGCCCGCCGCGAGCACGATCTCCCTGCCACCGACCACGACCGGCGTGGGTCCGGGAATGATGACAGCTCGGCCAGGAGCAGCCTGGCGCGTGCACAGGACATATGGTTGCGGGATCGGCGTCACGGTCGTGCCTGGCGCAAAAGGCAGAAGCGACGCGCGCTTGACGGCCTGCGGATCGCCATAGCACAGCAGCGTCTGGCGGCCCGGTGCGCACAGCGCGCGGGTCTGCAGCCCCATTGCATCGAGCCGCTCGCGTAAGGCGTCGCACTCGGCTTCTGTGGATGCGGACGGCAGCGTGATCAGCATGGATCCCTCCTCGACATGTACCAACCAAAAAAAGGCCCGTGGTTTCCCACGGGCCATCGACACTCGGATTCGCTGCGTTCTGCTACTGATGCACGCGCGCCCGACCGCGACCCGTGGAACGGGACCCGGTAAAATAGAAGGCGTAATAGAAGCTGCGCGTTGTCTGCATCATGTCTGAACGTATAGCCGCGACCATGGGCCGATGTCAAGGACCGTCATTGCACCTGTTCGCCCTGCTGGTCAAGGCTGCCGCTGCGATTCGGGCGGCGCCCTTCCGGCATCGCGGCAGCGAACGGAACCTGTTCCGCACGCTGCCTGAGTGGCTCACCGGCGGCGCAGGATGCTCCGGCCGATGGTCCGGGGGACGAAGCGCACGAGCGGCTCACCGCTGAACGCTGTGGTAACGGCGAGCATCGTCCGCGCCACGCTCGTTCCCGGCGCGATGCTCAGGTAGACGGCCTCCCAGGTCGAGCCGCCGAACTTCGCCTTGAACTGCTCGAGTCCCTCGAAGTTGAAGAACCGCCGGCCGTGCGCGCGCATGCGCGCGAGCAGCACCGCCACCCACGACGGCGCACGATCGATCACCGGCGTGCCGCGCCGCGCGAGCGGGGCGAGGCCCAGCGTCAGCATCACGGCATCCTCGTCGTCCAGCATCCGCGCGGCGTGGTGCAGAAGCAGCTCCGCCGTGCCGTTCGGCGCACCTCCGCAGCGTACGAGCTGCTCCACCAGCCAGCCGTTCCGTGCCGGGACGGGCGTCGCGATCAGGAAACCGACCACCTCCCCACCCGATTCTGCGACGAGCACCCGCCGGTCCGTGAGATCGTCGAGCGTTTCCGTTTCGATCAGGAAGTGCAGCGGCGGCAGAGCGCGCCGGTCCACCCAGTCCTCGAGACATTCGTGCATCGCTTCGAGCATTTGCGGCAGCGCCGTCGCCAGATGGCGCACGCGCACACCCTTGTTGCGTGCGCGACTGAGCTGCGCGCGGAGCGATGCATGCGCGGCAAACTCCCGGACGAGCGCTCCGGGACTCCACACCGGCTGCGCGCCGATCGGGAACGTCACCCGCGCTGCGTCCGTCCGCGCCAGATCGGCGATCCGGCCCTCCGCCGCAAAATACGCAACACCGCAGCCCTTACGGGCGGCATCCTGCTCGAATGCTTCGGCAACGTCGGCGAAGCGGGCGGCGTCGCAGACGGGAGCGCCGCCCACCACGCGCACGCCGTGGCGTTCCACGTACCCGACGACCGCATCCCCCTGCGGATCGATCCAGTAGGAGAAGCCCGGGTTCAGAATCTGGTAGGATGTACTGTTCCAGCCCCAGTGCCGCACCACCGCACGCACGGCCGCCGGTACACTGTTCATGCTGGGCCGCATGCCGCTGCGTCAGTTGCCGTGCGAGCCTCCACGCAGCGTCGCCTGCACGGCGGCCCGGATCGCGCCCGGACGGTAACCTCGACGCGCGAGAAAGCCGGCAAGCCGTCGTTCGCGCCGGACATCATCATCCACTGACCTCTGTGCGTGGATCTTCGCCCAACGTTGCGCCGCAGCCATGCACAACTCGTCATCGCTCACGTTCTCCGCGTCCATGACGCGGGCCACCGCCGCCCGCGCGACGTCCGCCGGGACGCGCTTGCGGCTGAGCTCGTGGACCAGCGCCTGCTCACCGCGTGGCCGCAGCTTCAGCCGGTCCCGCACCCATGCCTCCGCAAACGCCGCATCGTCCAGGAAGCCCAGCC
>DATABQ010000636.1:0-7005 GCA_036259495.1 Longimicrobiales bacterium
ACCCGCATCAACGGCGCGATCAGCCGCACGTTCGACATCAGACCAGGATCGACAGGAAGAACGTTCTCGCGCATGGACGCGCGTGTGACAGTCGACAACCTGACGGACACCGCGATCTACGACCAGTGCGGACTCCCGCAACCCGGTCGCTTGCTACGATTCCAGATCCGGCTTTTCTGAGGGTCGCGGCTGCCGTAGCTGTGCGCTCGGCCTGGAAGTGTGTAAGAAGGGAAATGTGGAGAGAAGGGGGATAGTGGAGATCGTCGGGGTGCACTTACGAGTTCATCCGCTTCAACAATCCACTCCTAGTACGTTTTTTAATGAGTTCGAAGCGACGCTCTCTGACGAACTCGGATCCAACACAAGTATTCGTGAAGCTGGTTGATCGGCCGATGATCATGCTTCACCGCAGCGAAGCATCGCCCACATCTCCCGCCATCCCCACGATCCCCCTTCTTACACGCAGTTCACAGATCGGCGGAATAGCTATTCTCGAGCGCCCTCGCGTGTGCGATACCCTCCTCCTCCCTCACGAACCACAGCAGGATCAGTCCCACGACGAAGAAGAGGATGATCGAGGACATGGCCAGCCGATGATCGCCCGTCATGCCGACGATGGTGCCGTACGCCAATGGCCCGAGCAGCGATGAGAGCTTCCCCGAGAACGCGAACAGGCCGAAGAACTCCGCGTGCTTCTGTTCCGGCACCAGCTTCGACAGGAGACTCCGGCTCGCTGACTGGTTCGGTCCCATCGACAGGCCGATCAGGGCCGCGGCGACATAGAACCCCGTGATCGACTCCGCCATCACTCCGATGATTCCCGCAATGATCAGCATCACCAGTGAGATGGTGATCGTCTTCTTGCCGCCGATACGGTCGTCGACGAAGCCGAAGCCGAACGCCCCGATCCCCGCCGCGACGTTCAGCCCGATCCCCATGACGAGCACCTGCTCCAGCTCCATGCCCAGCACTGCACCGGCGTAGATCGCCGCCATCGTGATGATCGTGACGAGTCCGTCGTTGTAGATCATGCGCGCGAGAATCAGCTTGCCGGCCTCACGGTAGTCGCGCAGATGCGTCACCGTCCCGCCAAGGCGACCGAAACCCGCTCTGATGTAGACGGCCATTCCTTCCGTGCGGCGTTCCGTACGCTCCTTCACGAACAGGAACATCGGCAGGCAGAACACCAGGTACCAGATGGCGACGAGCAGGATCGTCGCGCGCACGTTCAGATTGCCATCCTCGGGCAGCCAGCTGCGCACCATGCCGAGCCCGAGCACCAGCGCCAGTAATCCCCCGATGTAGCCGACCAGATAGCCGGTGCCGGATATGCGACCGATCGTGCGTGGTGTGGAGACTTCCGGCAAGAACGCATTGTAGAACACGTTCGATGCTTCGAAACCCATGTTCGCGATCACGAATACGAACGCCGCCAGCATCGCCATCCCCGGCTGGCCCACAAAGAACAGCGCGATCGTCGCGCCAATCGAGAGCAGCGCGAAACCGATCAGGAACTGCTTCTTGCGGCCACCGTAATCCGCTGCGGCGCCGAGCACCGGCATCAGCACGGCAACGATCAGCGCCGAGATGTTCACCGCGCGCGTCCAGATGACCGTGCCGCTCGTCGTGTTTTCGGCGACGACGTTCACGAAATAGAAGTTGAAGATGAACGTCACCATCAGCGTGTTGAACGCCGAGCTGCCGAAGTCGTACAAGGTCCATGACGCGACCTCGCCGCGGCTCGCCGGGTCCCAGACATCCGGCTCCCGATCGGATGCGGCTGCGGCGTCCATACCTGTGCTGCTCATGTTCGTCTCGATTGAGAGAAGCGCCCGGATAAATCGCCCTGCTCAAGGTATATGTGCGGGATGCGCGTGCCAACGATCGCAGGCATCACGCGCGGGACAATGGCCCGGCTACGACGGGCCGGCCGGCGGGCGCATCCTCACTGCGGCGGTTCGAAGAGATTCGTGTACGTTCGGGTACCCTCCGGTGCACGACCCTGCGCATGTCGCTCACACACCTCCTCGTAGAACTCCAGTGTCTGGCGTGCGATGCTCCGCCAGCTGAAACGCTGTTCCACGCGTTCCCGTGCGTTGCGCGCCATCGTCTCGCAGAGCTCCGGATCCGCCAGCAGCGAATTGATGGCCGTCGCCAGGTCACGTGCGAACTGCTCGGGATGCCGCGGCTCCACTTCGGTCGCGCTGATCGCCTCCGGCGCCACGAGCAGCCCGGTCCCGCCGTGCTCCACCACCTCCGGGATACCGCCGACCGCCGATGCCACGACCGGCGTGCCGCACGCCATCGCTTCCAGGTTGATGATGCCGAACGGCTCGTAGATGGAAGGACACACGAAGATCTCAGCGTGCGTGTATAGATGGATCGTCTTCTCCTTCGACAGCATCTGATCGATCCAGATGATCCTGTGCGTGCTCTCTGCACGTGCACGCTCAACTGCATCGACCATCTCCCGCGTGATCTCAGGCGTGTCCGGTGCCCCCGCACACAACACGACCTGCACGCCCGGCTGGATGTGCTGGATCGCATTCACGAGATGGATGATGCCCTTCTGTCGCGTGATGCGCCCGACGAACAGGACGAACGGCACGCCCGGATCGATCCCCCACTCCCGCAGCGTGTCCACGTTCGGCGCAGGACGATACTCGTCCAGATCGATGCCATTGTGGATCACGCGAATCCGCTCGAGCGGAACGTTGTAGAGCGCATGCACATCGCGCAGCATCGACTGCGACACGGCAACGACGCCGTCGGCGTTCTCGTACGCCGTCCGTTCGATCCACGACGATACGTGGTACGCCGTACCGAGCTGCTCGACCTTCCACGGCCGGTGCGGCTCCAGCGAGTGCGTCGTCAGGATGAGCGGCACACCGTGCAGGTGCTTCGCCAGGCAGCCCGCAAAGTGCGTGTACCAGGTGTGGCAGTGCACGACGTCGATGTCCGCGAGCCTGCCGCTCATCACCAGGTCCTGAAGCAGTGTTGCGAACACCTTCGCGTGCCGCGGATCCTGCGCAGCAATGTCTACGGGCGGCTGCACACCCTCGACGCTCAGACTCGCGCCGCTCTCGCGCTGCGCGCCGAAGCTCAGCACCTGCACGTGATGACGGCCGCCATCGAGCGCAGCCAGTTCGCGCGTCAGGTAGTCCACGTGCACGCCTGCACCGCCGTAGACGTTCGGCGGATACTCGTTTGTCAGTATCGCGATTCGGATGGTGACCCTCGCCGGTTCAGGAGCCGCAACATGGTGGCTCGCGTTGCAATCGCCAAGCCGTGTTCCGGCCGGGAATATCCGGCTCATGATGCAGCGTGCCTGCGCGGTGGAGCGGGGCACGAGGTACTCGCGGACACTCACGACGTGGAGCGGATTCCTGTCTGGTTTCACGGTTCCGAATGTGATCAGCGCGTCGCGCTTTCCGCTGGCAGCGCTGTTTCCACTGACCGGGGGCGCCCTGCGGATTGCGGTGGT
Source organism: Longimicrobiales bacterium (assembly GCA_036259495.1). Lineage (GTDB taxonomy): Bacteria > Gemmatimonadota > Gemmatimonadetes > Longimicrobiales > RSA9 > SH-MAG3. The sequence goes on from DATABQ010000636.1 coordinate 3,485, forward strand.
CGCGATCGCCGCATGGACCGACTGGATCGACGGCCGCTTCGCGCGCCGCACGAAGCAGGTCACGCGGCTCGGCGAGGTCCTCGACCCGATCGCCGACAAGACGTTCATGCTCGTGGCTCTCATTACCCTCGCCGCGGAGGGAGCACTGCCGCTCTGGACACTGCCCCTGCTCCTCACGCGCGATATCGGCGTCGCCGCCGGTGCGCTCGTGCTCGTCGCCCGCGGCAGGAACGTGCGGCTCCCGGCGCGTCGCGCAGGCAAGGCAGTCACCTGGCTGCAGTTCGCCGCGATCGGCGCCCTGCTCGTGTCGCCGGAGGCCGGCGCCTGGCTGGCGCCGGTCGTGGCACTCGCCGGCCTGTATGCGCTCCGGGATTACGCGCGCGCCATACCAGACTGACTACCGGGACCATGCCGCGGCAGCCGCGGGCCAGGTGCAGCGCCCTTGACGGGAGTTCCGAGGATATATATCCTTGTGGTTATACAACCACGGAGTTATTTACAATGAAGCTGAACGAACAGCTCGACGCCACTTTCTTTGCCCTCTCGGACCCTACCCGCCGCGCCATTCTTGGCCGGCTGGCGGAGGGCGAGGCGTCGGTGAGCGAGTTGGCGGCGCCGTTCAGGATGAGCCAGCCGGCGATCTCGAAGCACCTGAAGGTGCTGGAGCGGGCAGGCCTCGTCTCGGTGGGTCAGGACGGACAGCGGCGTCCGCGCAGGCTGGAAACGGAGCCGCTCGCCGCTGCCACCGAATGGATCGAGCACTACCGCGAGGTGTGGGAGACCAACTTCCAGCGGCTGGATGAGCTGCTCGAGGAGCTTCAGACCAGGGACCACGCCCGCGAGGACGGGTGAGCTTCACAAACGACACCTATAAGGAAGGAATGAAATGCAACAGCAGGGCGCGCAGGTATCGATGCCGAATGACCGCGAAGTCGAGGTCACCAGGACATTCCGGGCACCACGGACTCTCGTCTACGAGGCATACACGAAGCCGGAGCTGGTGCAGCAGTGGCTTCTCGGACCTCCGGGCTGGACGATGCCGGTCTGTGAGATGGATGTGCGCGTGGGCGGCCGCTTCCGCTGGCGGTGGCGCTCGGAAGAGGACGGCAAGGAGTTCGGATTCGAGGGCGAGTACCTGGATGTTCAGCCTGCCACCCTGCTTCGGAACACGGAGTCCTTCGACTCCGGCGATATTGGCGGCAGCATGGGCGAGAAGCCGGCGATGGTGACGGTCCGTTTCCATGAGCGGAACGGCACGACGACGCTCACGACGCTCATCGAGTACGCGTCGAAGCAGGACCGCGATGCCGCGGTCTCCACCGGCATGACCGACGGCATGGAGTCGAGTTACAAGCTTCTGGACGACGTGCTGGCAGAAAGGCCGGTACAGAGAAAGCCGATCTGACGTTCATCGACGCGATCAGTGATCCACGCGGCGAATGAAACGCGGGGATCACTGGACGGTCGCAGGGGGCGGTGCCTACACTGGCAAACCGCGGCCGTGCGTAGTTGTCCAGGATGATGCCTTTGATCACCTGGCATGAGCTTCCGGTCAGTCGTGCCGCAGCGCGATCGCCGGGTCCACCGCGGCGGCGCGCTGCGCGGGGATCCAGCTCGCGAGCGCCGCGATCGCGAGCAGGGCGAGCGACACGGCGCCGTACGTCACGGGATCGCGTGCGCTCACTCCGAACAGCAGCGACTCGATCAGGCGACTCGCCGCGAAGGCGAGCGCCAGCCCGGCCGCGACGCCGATGCCGCCCAGCACCAGCCCCTGCCGCACCACGAGCGCGCGCACGTACGAGCGCTGCGCGCCGAGAGCCATCCGCACGCCCAGCTCTCTCGTACGCTGCGTCACGATGTACGAAACGACGCCATAGATTCCGATCAGTCCCAGCAGCAGAGCGACTACGGATGCGGAGCCCAGCACCGCCATCGTGAACGACGTCTCCGCCGCGGCAACGCGCATCACGTCCTGCATAGTGCGCGGGTTGGAGAGAGGGATACGCGCATTCAGCTCGTTCAGCTCGCGGCGCACGATCGGCAGGAATGCGATGGGATCGCCATCGACACGAATCACGATCTCGCGCGTGCGCACCGACTGCGCTGTATCCGCCGGGCCAACCTGCATCGGCATGTAGACCAGTTCCTCGGGATCCTCCTGGAGCCCGCGGGTCCGCACGTTTTCCGCGATACCCACGATCTCCCACAGGTCTCCCGGCCCTACACCGATCCGCCGGCCGATCGCACTGGCGTCCGGCCACCAGCGCTGCGCATACGCACGGCTCACCACGACACCGCGGAACTGCGCTGCGCCGTCGTTCGAACTGAGCGAGCGCCCCTCCTCGATCGTGATGCCGAGCGTTTCGAAGTATCCGGCATCGGCGTTCGTCACGAATGCGAGCGGCGGCAGCTCGTCGGGACCCGTCGGATGATCCTCGATCGAATGCGTGATGAAGCTGATCGGTCCGCCGAGCGGCACACTACCGATCGCGCCAACCGAAAGGACGCCCGGCTGCGCTCGAAGGCGGTCGGTCAGCTGACGGTAGAAGTCCGCGACCGCAGCCGGATCCTCCACGTCGGCCGTCGGCACGGCGAGCTGCACGGCAAGGATGCCTTCCTGCTCGAAGCCGGGGTCCACCGCCATCAGCGCAATGAAGCTGCGGAACATGAGTCCGGAGCCGATGAGCAACACCAGCGCGAGCATGACCTGCGCGACCACCAGGGTGTTCCGCACTCTGTGCCGCTCGCGTCCCGCGGTGGCACCCCGCACACCGCCCTCCTTCAGCGCGCCCGCCAATTCCCCGCTGCCGTACCGCAGCACCGGGAACATGCCGAACGCCAGAGCAGCCAGCAGCGAGATGACCGCAGTGAACGCCAGCACACGCGGGTCGATGCCTACTTCCGACATCCGCGGCAGATCAGCAGGTGCGAGTGCAGTAGTCGTGCGTACTGCTATCGCCGCGACGGCGACACCCAGTGCTCCGCCCGCAACGCCCAGCGCCAGGCTCTCCGCCAGGAACGGGCGCGCGATCGCCAGCCGGCTCGCGCCCAGCGCCTGCCGCACCGCCAGCTCCCTCTGCCGGCTTTCCGCACGGACCAGCAGCAGGTTCGCCACGTTCGCGCACGCGATCAGCAGAACGAATCCGACCATCCCGAGCAGCGTCCACATCACGCGGCTGACATTGCCCACCACCACGTTCTTCAGCGTGTCGATGACGCCGGCTATCCTGACCTCGCGCAGGAAGGTCACGGTCGGCGCAGCGTCCGGCGCGAGCTCTTCCAGCCGGCCGATGACGCCGGCGATGTCCGCGCGCGCCGTCTCGATGCTCACACCATCGGCCATCCGTGCAATTCCCTCTGCACCGAACGCCGCCAGCGGCGCATTCGCCGGATCGATCGTCAGCGGAATCCAGAAGCGCGATTCATCATCCGGATAGGAAAACCCACCCGGCATGATACCGACGATCTGACGTGATACGCCGTTCATGATCAGCGTCGGTATTGAACACGACGCTGATCAT
>DATABQ010000637.1:0-9129 GCA_036259495.1 Longimicrobiales bacterium
TCCGTCGGACGATGATAATCCGGGTGGTCCTCTACACCGAAGTAGAGGAACGGAATGCTCGCGCGATGGAACGCTGCATGGTCGGACGCGGTGGACCAGTCGTCTGACGGCCGCTCGCCCGGCTGGTCATGCCCGGGGATCAGCGTGACCTCCGCGCTCTCCGCGACCTGCTGCACGTACGGCAGGAGCTGCGGGTAATGGTGCGTGCCCGCGACGTACAGCTCACCGGCATCATTCCGACCGACCATGTCCATGTTGATGTTCAGCACGATCGACTCGAGGGGGACCGGCGGATCCTCGACGAATGCGTTCGCGCCGCGCAGCCCGCCCTCTTCGGCGTCGAGCGCGGCGAAGATGATCGTGTGGCTCGGCTGGTTCCGCGTGAAGTACTCGGCGATCGCGAGCAGCGCGGCCGTGCCCGAAGCGTTGTCATCGGCGCCGTTGTAGATCTCCCCGTTCCGCACACCGACGTGATCGTAGTGGGCGGTGACGACGATATAGGATTGCGGCTGCTCCGAGCCCACGACCTGCCCGACTACGTTCACGCCCGTCATGCTCGTGTCGCGACGCGTGAACGAGAACGGATACAGGTACGTGTCGCCACCGATCGGCTGAATTCCAAGCTCGCGAAATGATCGCTCGAGGAAAGCGCGTGCCCGAGCGCCACCGGGAGAGCCCACGAGCCGGCCTTCCATCGAGTCGTGCGCCAGAACGCTGATGTCCTGCATCAGCTGCACGGAATCGATCGCAACGGCGCTACCGGTCGCGCCGCCCGTGCTCGTTCCGGATGGCGCGCACGCAGCGGCCGCGAGTCCGAGCGCGAGAAGAATGGATTGCGGCTTCATCAGAAACCTGCGCTCCCGGAGTCCGCATCGCGGGCGTCGGCCGCACCAATGCGTTCGCCGGTCCGTGGATCGATCATGATCGCGTGTACACTCCCCTGACGTCCGCCCATCTGTACTTCATGGCCCATCGCGCGCAGCTGCTCGAGCACCTGCTCGGTGGTACCATCCGCCTCGATACGGATGCGGTCCGGCAGCCACTGGTGGTGGATCCGTTTCGCCGCGACGGCTTGATCGATCGGCATCTGGTGGTCCACGATGTTCAGCACCATCTGCATCACGGTGTTGATGATCGTGCGGCCGCCCGGACTGCCGAACACAGCGACCAGCTCGCCATCGCGTGCGAGGATTGAAGGTGTCATGCTCGAGATCATCCGCTGCTCCGGCCGTGCGAGATTCGGCTCCGTGCCGATGAGGCCGGTTTCGGTCGTGAGACCGGGACGCGGATTGAAGTCGCCCATCTCGTTGTTGAGCAGGAAGCCGGCGCCCGGAACGACGATCTTGGAGCCGTAGCCCTGCTCGAGCGTGTACGTCACGCTCACTGCGAGGCCGTTGCCGTCCACCACTGAGTAGTGGGTCGTCTGATCACTCTCCGCAGGCACCATGATGTCTTCGGGCGAGGAGACGCTGGCGCGATTCGGATCGATGTCGCTGCGCAGCTCTGCCGCATACCACTTGCTCGTCAGCCGCTCGACGGGAACGTCCGCGAATTCCGGATCCGCCACGTGCTGCGCACGGTCGCGATATGCGCGCCGCATCGCTTCGGCCAGGTGATGGATGTACGGAGCCGTGTTGTGACCCATGCCTCGCAGATCGAAGCCTTCGAGAATGTTCAGCATCTCCACCATCGCGATGCCGCCGCTGCTCGGCGGAGGCATGCTGATGATGTCATAGCCGCGATACGTTCCGGTGACCGGCGCCATCTCGCGCGGCTCGTAGCGCTCGAGATCCTCGAGCGTGATCATGCCGCCGCCGCGCTCCATCTCCGCTGCCAGCAGTCGGGCAGTCTCGCCCGCATAGAAGCCGTCGCTCCGCTCGTCGCGGATACGCGCCAGCGTGCTGGCGAGGTCCGGCTGCGTCCATACGTGGCCCTCGGCGTACGGTGTGCCATCGTTCGAGAACTTGGCGACACTCGCCGGATAGTCCTGCATCGATCGGAGCACGTTCGCGAAGGAGCGTGCGAGGTTCTCGGACAGCGGGAACCCTTCGGCTGCGAGCGTCACCGCCGGCTGCACGAGCGCCGACCATTCCGCGGTGCCGTACCTGCGATGCGCGTAATCGAAGCCCGCAACCGTGCCCGGCACGCCCACGGCGAGGTGGCTGCGGTGATGGATCGTCGAGGAGTACTCACCGGTTGCCGGATCCACGAACATCTCCGAGTGCGCGGCAAGCGGCGCCTTCTCGCGGAAGTCGAGCGCAGTGGTGCGGCCGTCAGGGAAGCGGATCACCATGAACCCGCCGCCGCCGATGTTTCCGGCGGTCGGGTGCACGACGGCGAGCGCGAGGCCCGTCGCGATCGCGGCATCGACCGCATTGCCGCCATTGCGCAGCACTTCGGCGCCGACGTCGCTCGCGATCTGGTTCGCCGACACGACCATTCCGCTGGTCGTACGTCCCGTCCTGTCGAGCTGGACAGGCGTGTCGGTGGCCTGCGCCGCGGGTGCGCATGAACCCGCCACCAGCGATGTCGCGAGCAGCAACGGCAGAGCGCGACGCGCCCGGCGTGACAGCATTGTCGTCATATATCCTCCGTAGATCCTCGATCGGTGGGCTCAGCGCTGCTCCGGTTCCGGCCGGGAGCTCTCGACCCATGCGGACCACCACACATCGCGCAGCATGTTCGCGCCTGCGACCAGCCGTTCTATCGCGAACTCGCGATGCTCCGGACCGCTTGTCTCGGCGGTCCATCGCTCCTGCTGATCCAGCTCGTACAGCCGCTCCAGGCGGGAATGCGTGCGCTGCAGATGCGCCATCACCTCGATGCGGATGTCGCTCAGCGTGCGCGGCCGCGCATTCATGTGCGGGACCAGGTCCGCAGCAGTGATGTTCGCGCCGACGTACTGCGACTCGAAGCGGCTGTGGAAACCGGGCTCCGTCGTGAAGCCGCGCGGATTGGCATAGCCCTCCGCCCACCGGTTGTGATGTACGGACGTGTGATGCGGATTCGCCGCGTCCGTCACGTAATGGCCGAGTATGCCCGCATCGTTGATGATCCGGTCCTCGATCATGCGACGCTTCGCGGGATCCGTCTCCGCCCGCCACAGTCGCCATTCGATGACCAGTCGCTGGTACAGCTCCACGATGCGGAACGGCAGCAGTCCGGCGTCACGCGCGGGGTTCGACAACCCTGCATCCTGAAGAGCCATCAGGTACTGGAACCGGTCCGTCGCGCCGAGCACCTCTTCCGGTATGACCTCGAAGTCGACGTAATGATCGTAGCGCATTGCCTCGTTCAGCTCGCGCGCGTTATCGCCGCGCCAGCGGTCGGGCTCCGGATTCAGGTAGGCGAGGTGCTCCGTGCTCCGGCGGAAGAACTCGGGCAGGCCGGCCGGGAGGTTGGTCGCCGCAGCACGCCCCGATATCTCATGGCCGTGGAGGCCCCAGCGCGCAGCGGCATCGTCGTGGAACATGAAACCTGCGCCCGTCAGGAGCGCGGCAGCAAGGAAGAGCGGAGTTGGTCGCAAAGTCATGCCTGCCTCACTGCTCGTGCGGCCGGTCCCGCCGCTTGTGCTGTACGAGCAGCCCGAATACCACCGCGCCAAGTCCCAGCAGCGACAGCCACTGCTGGTCCGGTCCGGCGAAGAATACAAATGCCGTGCCCACAATCATGAATCCTGCGACCAGCACGAACATGCCCCAGACTTCGCGCCAGTGGAAGCGGCCGTCGCGAATCTGCAGGACGACCGGCAGCAGGATCACGACGGCGGTCACGAACAGGAAGATTCCGATTATGCTGTTGGTTTCCATCTAAACTCTTCGGACCCGGGTTCCAGGTTCTGCCTTGCCACATCCAGCCATGTTACCGCCCGCGGGCCGGGTGTATGTTCGGTCCCTGCCACCGGGCTGACGCGCCGACCCGCCGCACCATTCCGCGACTCCCCGCTGTTGAGAACCCATGTCCGAAGCGGCCGACCTGGAACGTGGAAACCAGGTCCGACGTGTATACAGCGGGGCAAGCTTAACGTTCGAGACGTCGCCGGCCAAGCCCGTCCCAACCTGCCCCGGACCCGCGGCTCTAGCATCCGATCAATTGTTCAACACCCACCGCCGCGTGGCGAAATCGTAATACAGAACCGGGTAGCCGCTCTCATCCGCCGCGACGGACAGCTGGAAATACACGCTGGACGTGTCCTCCGTTTCGTCTGCATGCTGCGGTACGTAGCGGCGGTAACGCCATCGCTCGAGCCCCCAAGCCGGCGGCTCTATTGCCGCGATGTGCGTCGGCACCAGCTCCGACAGCTGCTCGGGGTACGTGCCGTTCTCGATGAAATACCGGTCGAGCCCGCTCACGATCAGGGCACCGCGGTTCTTGGATTCCTCCAGCTCGTCTTCGTGCCTGTGCGCATAGGCGTACACGGATACGCCAAGCGCCAGGACGATTGCGCTTACGATGATCTCCGGCCACGGCAGCTTCCTGCCCATTCCCTACTGTACCAGGAGGAGTATGCCGGCGAGAAGGCCCGCGGCGGCGAGCAGTCGTTTCCACGTGAACGGCCGCCCTCCTTCGATGTCGCGCCGCGTCCAGAACATCGCGAGCGCGCAGTAGCCACGATTCGCGTAACGCGGCGGCAGGAAAGCGCGGTTGTTGTACAGCTCGACGCCTTCGAGGGCGAACGGCTGGAGCATCGCGTCCAGCTGCCTCACGTCCTCGACCTCGAGGCCATCGAGAAGAATGGTCGGATTGCAGCGGCCGCGGGGCTGAAGGTATGTCATGAACCAGGAGACTGCCGGCACGTTCGCACGCTCCACTTCATCACGGAAGAACACACGGCCGACACCGGAGCGGCGCGTCATCATCGCACGATCGTAATACTCCTGGAGCCAGCCGGCGTTGAATTCGGAGCGGCCGACCACCCGCAGCGGCTCGAGCGGCACGGCGCTGGGGCTCATCCGCAGCTCCAGCTTCACCTCGACGCCGAGTGCGGCATCGATCGTTCCCGTCTCCGTGGATGCGTATGCGATGTGCGAGACGCGGAGCCGGTATTTCCCGGGCTGCGGTACCATGATGCGGAACGCACCCGCGGTATCGGCCACGACGCTGCCGCGTGCAAGGCCGAGCGTATCCGTCAGCTCGATTGCGGCGCCCGCGATGGGTTGTTCGCTGCTCTCATCGATGACCGTGCCGGAAACCAGCTGCGCGGCCGCCGGGGTGCGGCCGGCGAACAGCGCAACAGTGACAAGCGTCGTCGTGAGCAGGAGGATGCGAAACCGCGCGATGCACCTCCGCCGTGTAGCCATTGATGCCTCCGAAACGGAAGCGGTGCGGGGCGAGGACGCGCCCGCGGACGCGGTGCGAGCACGCGCCGCAGGATCACTCGATCCCGACCAGCTCCAGGTCGAACGTGAGGTCCTCGCCTGCCAGCGGATGGTTCGCATCCAGTGTGATCTTCTCCGGCGTTACGTCGGCGATCGTGACGACGAACGCGCGGCCTTCCTGACTCAGCTGCAGCTGCTGCCCCACGGATGGCTCGATGTCGGGTGGAAGCTGCGTACGGTCCACGACGATGACCAGGTCGTCCTTCCGATCGCCGTACGCATCGGTCGCCGGAATCGTAACACTCCGCTCCTCGCCCGGGCTCATGCCGGACACGGCCGCCTCGAAGCCGGGGATCACCTGGCCGGTGCCAACCGTGAACTCGAGCGGATCACGACCGTCCGAGCTGTCGAATACACTACCATCTTCCAGCTTTCCGGTATAGTGCACTCGAACCGTATCTCCTGCCTTGGCTGACGGCATGGACTGAACTCCATCTGGGGTGTGTTTCATGGGTGAGTATGCCTCCGACTGCAAGATTCCGTCCGGTACGTGCCGGCCGGCCGCTCATGCTGCGACGACAAACGCGATGTCGACTGCATCGCAGACGGGTGCGTATCCGAGGCGCTGGTAGATCGTGTTGGACACCGGATTCGCGAGGTCCGTGTACAGGCAGCAGAACCGCGCGCCGTGATCGAGCGCATGCTGGCTCAGCGCTGCGACACACGCCGACGCGTAGCCGCGCCCGCGCCATTCGGGCGGTGTGTACACGTAGCCGATGCGGACGCCGTTCGGTGAGCGTCCCGAGATGCCGGCAAGTGTGCGCGCTTCACCATCGCACCACAGTGCCATGTCGCCTGCGGCGATCCGCGCCGCAACCCATTGGCGCGTCGCTGCAATCCCGGTTCCCGTCTCGGTAGAGAAGCACGCAACCCACGAGGCCACGAGACCGACGTCGGCCGACGAGGCGAACCGCAGCGCCCCGTTCGGCGCCCGGCTCGGCGGTGTCACACGGTCCAGTCTGTACAGCCGCTGCTCCATTCCGTCGCGGGCGGTACAGCCGCGCCGATCACACCACTGCCGCGCGAACTCGCGCGCAGCGGCGGGAGGTCCGAACACGGCCGGGAGCTCGCCGTGGCAGGCAGCGACATCGACGACCAGTGCGTCGACGGCGCCGGGCGGGACGCGTGTCAGCACCAGCTTGCGAGGCGGCGTGCGCAGCGCGCAGCCGACGACGGAGCCGCTCTGCTCTACCGTAGCGGCGTAGAGACCGGAGCAATCGTCGGCCTGTGCAGCAATGGCGAGAATGAGATTGTGCTCCGGCTCGGTCTGAAGAAGCCATGTACGCGCGCGGCGGAGAAACGTCTGGGCATCTCCGTGCCTCACGATCCGGGCGTCCATGTCAGCCGGTGCTCTGCTCCGGCCGTTTCCGTGCGCGGAGCACGGTAATGGCGGAGTCGCCCAGCTGCCTTCGCGTGCCACGCGGCAGGCCCTCATGATCGGGCGCGTGCTCGAGCACCAGTAGCGTCGTGAATGGTACGCGCTGCCAGTACTTCACGACGCGGTCGAGCTTGCGTGAGCCGTACGGCGGATCGGCGAACGTGATGTCGTAGCGGTCGACCGGCAGCCGCTCCACGAACGGAATCGCGTCGCGGTCGTAGATGCGCGTCTTCTCGCGCACGCGCAGCGCCGCAACGTTCGCCTTGAGCGAGTGCAGTGCCGACGGTCCGTTCTCGAGGAAGTCGCAATAGCGCGCGCCGCGCGACAGCGCCTCGAGTCCGAGCGCACCCGTTCCGGCGAACAGGTCGAGGACGCGCGCGCCCGCGAGCTCATCGGCGACCATTGCCATCATCTCAATGCGCAGTGCCTCGGCGGTCGGACGGACGCGGCCGCCCGGCGACATCAGCGAACGGTCTGCCCACTTGCCGGCAACGATCCTCACGTGTCCTCAGAGCCCGAGGTAGTCGAGATACTCGCCGTATGCCGTGGCGCCCTCTGCCGCGCCTTGCCATCCGCCGAACGGCGCCGATGAGTCCCAGAAGCACTCGACGGCGTCCGGCGCCACGATCATCATGTCGCGCGGCTCGACGAAGGTGCCACCGACACAGCCGGGCGGATGATCGCCATTCACGAGCGGCACGGCGCGGCTGCCGATGTTGCGTTCAGGCGTCGTCGGGAACCGATAGGGCGCGGACGGGCGGTCGCAGCTGTCAATGCGCCAGTGGCCTCGCTCACATGCATCGTAGGACGGGTAGTTCGCATTTCGAGCATCGGAGACCCACACGATCGGTGCGCCTCTCTCGATGTCGTTCACCCAATCGAACTGTTCCAGGTCCTCCTCGCGGTACCACCGACATTCGTCGCCGAAGCAGTGCGCGGACAGGAAGACCCCTTCGGTCGCCCATCCGCCGCTCTCCATCCGCCGCACGTCGATCGCGATGATCTCGGAATCGCCAGCGTGCCCCGAGCAGTCGACGAGCAGGCACTTCAAGCCGCTCCAGCCGCAGTCGCGGTAGTACGCGGGGATATAGACGAGACGGACGATGCCGCGCACAGGCTGTGCTGCGTGGAAGTAACCCCCTGCAATCCTGTCGTCCGCACCCGCAGCAGGCAGCGTGCAGCGCGTGGAGTGCACCATCAGCATCGGCGCAAACGCACTGCTGAGCGCAATCTCGCATTCGTCCGTCAGCCCATCCTCATCGGCGTCCGGCTCCGTGTCCAGGCACTGACCGGGGGCCGCGGCAATGCCCACCGGTTGTGTGGCGCCGATAGGCCCGGCCGGCCGCACGCGTGCACATCCCGATATCATCAGGAGGACTGCAGCGACAATGCATTCAGTGCGGGGGCTCCAACGTCTGATCATGGCTTGCGGGATGTCCGGTCTAATCCTTCATCAACGAATCGATGGCCGCGTTGCGCGCGCTGGCACTGTCGCGCGTATCGATCGCGCGCTGCACGCTGCGTGCACCCGGGAGCGAAGAGGCGCCAATGACGCTGTCGCGCTGAGCCCGTGTCAATGTGTCGGGCGCCGCAGCCGTATCGTCATCCGCCGGCGCGGAGCACGCCGCGGAAAGGACTACCAGCAGCACGAGCGGCAATCGTCTCATATCTGTATCCCCACGGCCATGGCGTGACAGACGCTGCCCGCGATGACGAAGACGTGCCAGACCGCATGCGCATAGGGCACGCGGCGGCTGTGATAGAACGCCGTCCCGCCCGTGTATGCGAGCCCGCCTGCCACCAGCCAGACCAGTGCAGCGGGATCCATCGCGCGGACCAGCGGCCCGGCCGCAATCAGGACCAGCCACCCCATGCCGATGTAGATCGCGGTGGAGAGACGCGGGAACCGACCCGTGAAGAACAGCTTGAACACCACGCCAGCCAGGGCGAGGCCCCATACGATGCCGAAGAGCGTCCATCCCCAGGCACCCCGCAGCGCGATCAGCGTCAGTGGCGTGTACGTACCGGCGATCAGCACGTAAATGGCGCAGTGATCGAACACCTTGAGCCGCCGACGTGCGACATCGCGGAGCGACATGTGATACGCGGTCGAGGCGCTGTACAGCAGCACCAGCGATGCAGAGAAAACAGCAGTCCCGACAATCGCGTAAGATGAGCCGCTCAGCACGGCCAGGGTGATGAGCGCGGCGCCACCGGCTATGCTCAAGACCACGCCGGCGGCATGCGTCACGGCGCTGGCCATCTCATCTTTCGTTCGTTTCAGATGCATCGGACCTCGTTGCAGGATGTCCTCAAAGATAGCACGAGCCCGCGTTCGGGCGACATCCGCCGCCTGTGGAACGCGAGGATCTC
>DATABQ010000638.1:0-2750 GCA_036259495.1 Longimicrobiales bacterium
CGATCGTGCTCACGGACGATCCGACGCCGGCCGATTCGGCCGAGACGCGGATCCGGCTGGTGCATGCGGCACCGACGGCCGGTGTGGTCGATGTCTATATAACGGAGCCCGGGACCCCGCTGGCGACGGAGACGCCGACGCTCGCATCGGTGGCATTCGGCGACGCATCGGATCATATGGTACTGGAGTCACGAACATATCAGATACGCGTGGCGACGGCGGGAAGCGATGATCTTGTGATCGATCTGCCGCTGCTGGTCCTGTCTTCCACGCGCGTAGTGACGATCGTCATCATGGACACCATGGGCAGCGGCCCGCCGCACGGCGTCATCGCACTGAGCGATCGGCAGCGGTGACGGCCGGTCGAAAACGGGAGAAAGCATGAGGCGCTGGGGCTGGTCGATCGTTGTCGCAATGGGAGCGTGCGCCGCACCGGTGCAGCCGCCGCCTGCGCCGGTACCGGTCGAGCCGGAGGTCGTCGTCGAGCCGGAACGGCCGCGTCACGCGGTGCGCCCACTGCCCGTGACGAACGCATTCCTGCGCGCAGTCGAGCGTGGCACGCGCACGCACGATGGCCATCCAGGCCCCGACTACTGGCAGCAGCGTGTCGAATACCGCATCGAGGCGGAGCTCGATCCCGCGGACGCCATGGTGCAGGGCGAGCAGGTGGTGATGTACAGGAACAACTCGCCCGATACGCTCCACAGTATCCTGATGCACCTGTACCAGAACGCATTCAGCGAAGGTGTGCAGCGCGTGCGGCGCGTACCGATGACGGGCGGTGTTACCATCCGCCGCGTTGCGGTGAACGACGTCGAAATCGACAGCACCAGTGCACCCGCAGGTTCCGGCAGATATCGTGTGGACGGGACGCTCATGTGGGTCGACCTCGCGCGGCCGCTCGCGCCGGGCGCCAGCCTCGAGCTCGAGGTCGGCTGGAGCTTCATCGTGCCGCCGCCAGGTGCCCCGCGCACGGGTCACTCGGACAACGAGGCGTTCGTCGTCGCGCAGTGGTATCCCCAGGTGGCCGTATACGACGATTTGCACGGCTGGCATGACCTGCCGTACTGGACGAATGGCGAGTTCTACCTCGAGTACGGCGATTTCGAAGTGCTTCTGACGGTGCCCGAAGGCTGGCTCGTCACTGCGACGGGCGAGCTGGACAACGCGGCGGAAGTCCTCACGGACGATGTGCGACAGCGGCTCGCACGCGCGCTCGAGCAGGACGAGATCGTCAATGTCGTCACGCTGGAGGACATCGAGCAGCAGCGTGTGACCGCGCGCGAGCCGGGCGGCCACCTCACGTGGAGATTTCGCGCGCGCGATGTGCGCGACTTCGCGTTCGCGACGTCCGACCGGTATGTGTGGGATGCGACGCATGCGGACTGGAGTGGTGCGAGCGGTGAACGCCCCGTGCTCGTGAACGCGCTGTACCGGCCGGATGCATCGCGGGCCTGGAGCGATGCAGCACGCTACATGCGCCACGCGCTGTCGTTCTTTGCCGAACGATGGGGCCCCTACATCTATCCGCACATCAGCGCTGCCGAAGGCCCCGTCGGGGGCATGGAATACCCGATGCTCGTGTTCATCGGCGGCTCACGCACGCCGCAGTCGCTCTATTCGGTGCTGAGCCACGAGATCGCACACGAGTGGTGGCCGATGATGGTCGGCTCGAACGAGACACTGTACGCGTGGCAGGACGAGGGGCTGGCGTCGTACATCGAGGACCTGTCGCTGCGCGACTACTTCGAGGGCGAAACACCCGCACTGTCGACGCAGGGCTCCTATCTGCGGATCGCGGGCAGCGACGCCGAGCGCCCGATCATGACGGCGCCGGACCTGTTCGGGACAGGTCCGCAGTACGGCGTCGCGGCGTATACGAAGCCAGCCACGCTCCTGCGCGCGCTCGGCGCGGTCGTCGGTGAGGATGTGCTGCACCGCGGACTGCGCGAGTACACCACCCGCTGGCTGCTGCGACATCCGTCACCGTACGACTTCTTCAACGTGATGGAGGATGTGCACGGCTCCGACCTCGACTGGTTCTGGACGCCGTGGTTCTTCGATACTGCGGTCCTCGATCAGGCGATCACGGATGTCGACATCGAGAGTGCCGCAGGCGGCGAGCGCGTGAGCGTGACGGTGGAGGACATGGGTGAAGCGCCCATGCCCGTGCTGCTCACGTTTACGCTCGCGGACGGCAGCACCATGCAGGAGCGGCTGCCGGTCGACACCTGGCTGGAGGGCGCAGAGACGCAGACAGTGAGCGTCGATGTGCCGTCGCAGGTCATGCGTGTAGAGATCGACCCCGATCGTTATCTTCCGGATGTGGAGCGCGCCAACAACGTGTGGACGCGGCAGTAGTGTTGTGGTTTCTGAGCAACGACAGCAGTAGCGCGGCAGCGGAATCATCATGAAGGAAGTGGAGCGGCGACGGTGCGGCAGCGGCTGATCCTGATGTGCACGCTCACGCTCATCGCGTGCACCTCGTGCTCCATCCCGCGCTGGCCGGTGAACGGCGTGATGACATCGCCGTACGGCCTGCGACTGCGCGGCTGGAGCCCCGACATGCACGAGGGCGTGGATGTCGCAGCACCCACAGGAACGCCCGTGCACGCCATGAAGTCGGGCCGCGTGGTGCACGCCGGCAACTGGGGCGGCTACGGCCTCAGCGTGATGATGTCGCACGGCACGAACGTGCAGACGCTGTACGCGCACCTGTCACGCATCGATGTTTCCGAGGGCGAAGAGGT
>DATABQ010000639.1:0-2371 GCA_036259495.1 Longimicrobiales bacterium
CATCACAGGAGATCGTTCGCATGAGCCAACGCAGGCGGAGCCTCGAACTGGTGTGCTGTCTGATCCTCACGGCCGCGCCGGCCGCTGCGCAGCAGGGTGTAGCGGAAGCGCCGGACCGTCCGGCCGACGAGGGCAGCGGACCGTACGGGCGGCTGGTCATCATGGGCGCGAACATGATCGACGGGACGGGTGCGCCGATGCGCGGCCCTGTCGACATCGTGATCGAGGGCAATCGCATCACGCAGATTCGCGGTGCCGGTGCGCCCGGTGTCAGGCGCGAGCGGACACCGCCCGCCGACGCGGACCACGTGATCGACGCGCAGGGCATGTACGTGCTGCCGGGCTTCGTGGACCTGCACGCGCACACCGGCGGCCGTCAGCAGGGCACGCCGGCGGAGTACGTGTACAAGCTGTGGCTCGCGCACGGCGTCACCACGATCCGCGATCCCGGGAGCGGCAACGGCGTCGACTGGACGCTGCGTGCGCGCGAGCGCAGCGCGCGCAACGAGATCACTGCGCCGCGCGTGTTCGTGTACGTCCGCCCGGGCAGTGGCTGGGACAACGGCCCGATCGATACGCCGGAGCAGGCACGTGCGTACGTGCGCTGGGCGAAGGAGCGCGGCGTCGATGGCTTCAAGCTCGGGTCGTACGATCCGGACATCATGGCCGCGCTCCTGGACGAGGCGAAGCGGAACGGTCTCGGCACCCAGGCGCATCTCGCGCAGACCGGTGTCGCGCGCATGAACGTTCTGGATGCCGCGCGGCTGGGACTCGGCTCCATGGAGCACTGGTACGGCCTCCCGGAATCGCTCTTCACGGACCGCACCATCCAGCACTATCCATCCGACTACAACTACAGCGACGAATACCATCGCTTCGCACATGCGGGACGACTGTGGAAGCAGGCGGCGGAGCCCGGCAGCGAGAAGTGGAACGCCGTGATGGATGAGCTGCTCGGGCTCGGCTTCGTGCTGGATCCGACACTCACCATCTACGAGGCGAACCGCGATGTCATGCGCGCCCGCAACGCCGAGTGGCACGACCGGTACACGCTGCCATCGCTGTGGGAGTTCTATCAGCCGAGCCGCACGTCGCACGGCTCGTACTGGTTCGACTGGACGACTCAGGACGAGATCGAGTGGAAGAACAACTTCCGCATCTGGATGCGGTTTCTGAACGAATACAAGAACCGCGGCGGCCGCGTCTGCACCGGCTCGGACTCCGGCTTCATCTACAAGCTGTACGGCTTCGACTACATCCGTGAGCTCGAGCTGCTCCAGGAGGCCGGCTTCCACCCGCTGGAAGTTATTCGGGCCGCGACGCTGTGCGGCGCCGAGACGCTGAGCGAGCCGTCCGGCACGACCCCGGATTTCGGCATCCTGCGTGTCGGCAACCTGGCGGACCTCGTGATCGTGCCGGAGAATCCGCTGCACAACCTCAAGGTGCTCTATGGCACCGGCACGCTGCGCCTGGACGACGCCGGCGAGGTCGTGCGGGTCGGCGGCGTGAAGTACACCATCAAGGATGGCATCGTGTACGACGCGCAGAAGCTGCTCGAGGATGTCGCCCGCATCGTGGAAGAAGCGAAGCGCCGCGCACCGGCTGCGACGGAGGGCGGAGCCACGCAGTGAAGCCGACCGCCCTGATACTGAACGGCGACTGCGGACTGCACGACACGGGCTGGGGCCATCCGGAGCATCAGGGCCGGCTGCCGGCGATCGTCAACGCGATCTACAGGGAAACGCCCGCGCTGCTGGATCACGTGCTTCAGCACGAGGCGCAGCCTGCGGCGGATACGCAGCTCCAGCGCGTCCACACGGCCACGCACATCGACGTAATCAGGGCGGCCGTGTCCCATGCGGGACGCACTGGCGAGATCGTGCCGATCGACGCGGACACGGTCGTGTCCGGCGCGTCCTGGGATGCAGCCGTGGCCGCGGCGGGCTGCGCGATCGATGCGGTCGATCTCGTGATGAGCGAGCGTTCGCAAACCGCACTGGCGCTCTGCCGTCCGCCCGGTCACCACGCCACGCCGGAACGCGCGATGGGTTTCTGCCTGTTCAACAACGTCGCCGTCGCGGCTCGTGCAGCGCAGGCGGAGCACGGTGTCGAGCGCGTCCTCATCATCGACTGGGATGTGCACCACGGCAACGGTACCCAGGACGCGTTCTACGACGATCCGCACGTCTTCTACCTGTCACTCCACATCGATGGCCACTACCCGGGTACGGGTGCGGCGAGCGAGACGGGCATCGGCGCCGGTATGGGTGCTACGCTGAACGTGCCGCTGCCCGCGGGGACCAGCGCACAGGAGTATCGTGCCGCATTCCGCGATGCGCTCGGCCTCGCCTTCGAGGCAGCCAGGCCCGAC
>DATABQ010000640.1:0-2714 GCA_036259495.1 Longimicrobiales bacterium
CGATGGTGCGGGCCGCGCGAATGACGCCAGGCGCGGTCGCCGCAGCATCGGACGCGCCGCTCGTGTCGATCATCGTTCCCGCACGGAACGAAGCGGTCAACATCAGCGTCTGTCTCGCCAGCCTCCTCAACAGCGATTATCCCAATTACGAGATCGTCGTCGTCGATGACGGCAGCAGCGACGGCACGGGGGACATCGTCCGGATCCTGGCCGAGCACTCCGATGGCCGTGTCCGGCTCGTGGAGGGCGAGGCGCTGCCGCCAGGCTGGATGGGCAAGCCGTGGGCTTGCTGGCAGGGCTACCGCCACGCGAGCGGAGACATCCTCCTGTTCACGGACGCAGACACGCGCCACGAGGAACGGCTGCTCGGCCATGCCGTCGGCGCAATGCTGGCGCGGGAAGCGGATCTCGTCAGTGTGATGCCGCGCCAGCTCATGGTCGGCCTGTGGGAGCGACTCATCCTGCCTCACATCTTTGCGCTCATCTCGCTCCGCTACGTCAATCTCGAGGTCGTCAATCGCACCAGAACGCCCCGCGATGTCATCGCCAACGGTCAGTTCATGCTCATCCGCCGTGATGCGTACGACCACATCGGAGGACATGATGAGCTGCGCTCCGAGATCGTCGAAGACCAGCGCATCGCACAGCGGCTCGTCATGGCAGACCGCCGCATCTTCATCGCTCATGCCGAGACACTGATGGAGACGCGGATGTACCGCTCGCTCAGCGGCATCGTCGAAGGCTGGACCAAGAACCTCGCCATAGGATCCAGACGCGCATCGCCGCAATGGGCCGCTCCTGTCGTCCCCTGGCTCATCGCAATCTTCCTGATCGCGATGTGGGTCGTTCCGCCCGCCGCACTCCTGATTTCGCTCCTGACGCCCCTTCAACCCTGGGTGCAGGGCTGGAGCCTCGCCGTCTGCGCGGCCTCCCTGCTGTTCTGGCTGCTCGCCCATGGGGTCCAGCGCGTCCCGCTCCCCTACGCCCTCACCTGGCCCGTCGGCGCGCTCGTGGCCGCATTCCTGTTCGTCCGCAGCGCTCTGCGGGGCCCGAATGTGGCGTGGAAGGGCCGCGAATACCGGACAGGGACCGAACCAGGGGAGGTGGAGCGGCAGCCGAATGTCTGAAATTTGGACACATGGGGGCGTAAGCCCTTGAGTGGAACGGTGTCTGACACGTAGATTGGTACCGTATACAAAACGCCGCCCGCCACGGCGCAATGGCGACGCCAGCCGAATGTGCCGGGTGAGTGCCCGGGATGGATGGCTGCAGGCTCTCACATCAGCGCACGGGCATGATCAACCGCCTTCTGGAACAGCTCGAGAATCCGCGCAGGCACCTGACCTTTCTGGTCGGGCTGCTGGCGCTGGTATTCGTGCTGACGACGGTGGTGGCGTGGCGTGCGAATGCAGCGGAGCGTGATCGGGCGCAGATCGCGAGGAGCACGCTCGACGAGACTGCGGAGGCCGCGCTGAACGACTGGGCGTTCCTTTACAGTACATATGTCGGAAATACGCTGCCGCACCTCGCACCGCGTCTCGCGAATCCGACTCTATCCGTCGACTCACTGAGGAAGGGGATCAGGGTCGCGGACATCTGCGTCAGCTGCGACACGGCGCAAGCCATTCGCACGGCATTTACAATCGATGCCACAACGGGGATGGTGGAGTCGGCAGGTGATCCGCTGGATCCACGTGTCGGACCGGCGATCCTGCAGCAGATCAGATCGGGCCGAGTTTCCAACTTTCACGATCTGGTGCTGGGCGGACTCTACTTCGTTGAACTCGATGGTGCGGTCACCACTGCGCTGGTTGCCCTGGGCGTCCGTACGGACGGATCGCCCGGCCGTATAGGGGGCGTGGTGATCGACGATTCAATATCGCGGCAGATGCTGGAGTTTGCGTTCAACAGTGCGCGTCTGCTTCAGACGGCACTCGCGCCCGGGGCAACCCAGGAGGAGTTGTTCGGTCGGTCAGCGAGCATAGGTGGCGTGCGATTGCTGGCCCATGGTTCGACCGACTCACCCAATACCAGGGACGTTCCCGCTCCCGTGTACGGACTTACACTCGCGGTGGGCCCTCAGGAATCCGCTGCGGCCTTCCTCGAGTTCGGGGCGGACCCGCTGACGGAACGCCTCACGATCATTCTGCTCATGCTGGTCATCAGTGCGCTGCTGGTGCTGGCGGTGCTGCAGGTGCGGCGTGAAGCGGAGCTGTCGCGGCTGCGCGCCGACTTCGTTTCCGGAGTGTCGCACGAGCTGCGCACGCCGCTGGCGCAGATCCGGATGTTCGCGGAGACGCTGCTGCTGGGGCGTGTGCGCTCGGATGTGGAGCGACGCCGCTCGCTGGAGATCATCGACCAGGAGGCGCGGCGGCTCAGCTATCTCGTGGAGAACGTGCTGCTGTTCTCGAAGACGGAGGGTGGTCGTCATGCGCGCGTGATGCCGGAGCCGACGCACTTCGCTGAGGAAGTCCGTCAGGCGGTTGAGAGCTTTACGCTGCTCACCCGGAATCGACAGGTCGAGGTGCGGACGGAGCTGCAGGAGAACATCACGGTGGCTGTGGATCGCATGGCGCTGCGCCAGATTCTCGTGAACCTGGTTGACAACGCCCTGAAGTATGGTCCGGAGGGGCAGCGGATCACGGTCGGCGCGGCGCTGTTCGATGATGTTGCGCGCCTGTGGGTGGATGATGAAGGCGAGGGGATTCCGGTGG
>DATABQ010000641.1:0-2146 GCA_036259495.1 Longimicrobiales bacterium
CCGGCAGCGCCTCGTGCTCGCGTGCGACCTTATCCCGCACGAGTGCCGCCGCGTCCGCATCCTCCACCTTCCGTGCCTTACGATCACCGAGCACCAGCCCGTACGCCCGACGCGCCTCCGGCCCCAGCACGTGGAATCGCCACGGCTGCGTCATCCGGTGGTTGGGCGCCAGCACCGCAGCGTCCAGCATCCGCTCGATATCTTCGCGTGTGACCGGCCGGCCCGTGAACTTCTTGATGGAACGCCGCTGACGGATTGCGTCGGATGCTTTCATGGTCCTTCTGCGCCGGAGGAAATGCTGCGGCGCAAACTGCGGCCGCCACCCGCCGAATGCAATACGGCCTCGGGGAGTGGCCCGGCCAGGGCGAGCCCTGCTACCGATTGAACCAGTACGCGACCTTCACCAGGAATGTGTTATCCGGATGCAGCTCCAGCAGCTCGCGATATTCACCCGACCACGATTGCTCGGATGGCACGTCCTGCCTCGCCTCGCGGCCGTGCGCCCACACTACGAACAGCGTCGACCCGGGCATGTACTCCCAGCGCACGACTGCATTGGTCCTCAGCTGCCTCACGTTGAAACCCAGGTCCGCAGATGCGGGCGCTGTGAACGGGACGAAACGCGCCTCGTACTCCTCGGCCCGTGGCGTCGCGCTTACCTCACGGACGTCTGAGTACGTGCCTGTGCTTGCAAAGGGCTCCGCGTACAGCTCGAGCGTGAGATCCGGTCTCGCCGTGTAGTTCACGCGCAGATTCATCGACACGGTACGCTGTTCGAGGTGTGCGAACGCGTAGTGAGTGACCCCGTCCTCCGTAAAGTTGTCGAGCCACTGCGTGCCGTACTCGTTGCGCGAGATGCTCGCGCCGAGCACTGCCTGCAGGCTGGTCGACAGCTGCAGGCTGACGCCGGGATTCAGATGCAGCGTGCGGGTACGCCCCTCGTCGCCATAGCCGAGGTTCACCCACATGGAGGGAACGATCGTGCGGCGGTTATCGCCGTTGAAGCCGAACCACGGGAAGAATCCACGCGATCGGCGCAGCACGGGGCCGCCGCGCGTGCACCGGTCGCAGTACGTCTCCCCCAGACCGTCCAGCGTGGCGCCCGCGTGCACGTTCCAGTTGTTGTGCAGCCCCATGTGCGCATTCGCGTTGACGCCCGTCTGCAGCCGTGTGCCGGAGGTATTCCACACCTGCCAGTCGTTGCCGTTCACCTGGAACCAGCGATATGGCCCGCGCGGCGTGTTGAACCGCAGTGAAGCCCACGTGCTCCAGTCCTGCTGGTCCGCCCGGCGGAGGTATCCGAGATCGTTCACATCGAATCCCGCCGACTGCCGTACGAAGCTCGTCTCGAAGCGGAGTATGCCGCCCGCATACCTGCCGAACTTGATCTGCTCCGCATGGCCACCGAGCGACGTGCGAGCGGCGTCGAGCGTTACATCATCTCCGGGCTGCTGGTAATAGTGAACTGCGTTCGACTGCGTGCGGGCGATCGCAGCTTCGCTGCCGCTGACGCGAGACAGCGCGACCGATCCTGCGACCTCGTAGTCGCCGCCGAACATCCGGTTCCGGAAGCTGAGCCCGCCCGTATACGCGCTCGAGTGCGCAAGCGGGCGGGTCCATTCGTCGAGTGCGCGGTTGACGCCGGTCGCGATCAGTCGCACACCCGCTTCACCTCCGCGCAGGTCCTGTTCGGCACTCACCACTGCATAGTTGGTTCTCGGCTCGACAGTGGTGCCATTGATTCCATCGACGTGCTGTGTGACCGCGTCCAGAAACCCGAAGGACAACCCGCCGGCCGTACGACCCGTCAGCTTGGCCGCAGTCGCGATCGGTGTCGACTTCGGTGTCGACGCGTCGCCGTAATCGTCCAGCAGCAGCGGAGAGCGGCCGATGCGCCGCGAATAGAACAGTCCCTCGTTCGAGTTGCAGTCATTGACGATGAAGCAGTTGAGCGCGAAGCGGTACAGGCCAGTGCCCTCCACGAAGAACGGGCGACGCTCGCCCAGGAACGTCTCGAATGCGCCCAGGTTCAGCACTGCGGGATCCGCTTCGACCTGCCCGAAGTCCGGATTGATCGTCGCATCCAGCGTGATGTTGGGAGTGATGCCGTACTTCAGATCGCCGCCAACGGAAAGCTCCTGCGCTC
>DATABQ010000642.1:0-3244 GCA_036259495.1 Longimicrobiales bacterium
GCTACACCGAGCGAGTCCCCGGCCTCCATCACCCCAGGAATCCCGGCGGCACACGAAGATGATGCCCCGTCCCCTCCTGCCACGCCTGCGCCACCCGCAGCATATCCGCCTCGCCGTACAACCGCCCGATGAACTGCGCGCTGACCGGCACCTCCGCACCGTCACGATCCGTGAAACCGCCGGGCAGCGATACCTGCGGATGCCCCGTCAGATTCGTGAGCAGCAGGACACTGTTCGGCGTGATCACGACGTCGACACCGCTCATGGCGCGGTGCATCGCTTCCATGACGAGCGTCCTCACGCGGTTCGCGTTGATGTACTCGACGGCGGGCACGAACCGCGCGGTACGGAACGTATTCGGCCAGGAGCTGCGTTCCGGCTCCGGCACCATCAATTCATCGCGGTTGCTGCGCGTGAGCTCGTCGAACGCGGCGGCCGCTTCGACACCGAGGACGGAGCCGGATATCGCACGCAGCGGATACTCGTCCAGCGGCAGGTCGACCTCGATCAGGTTCGGCACCAGGCGTCGCATGGCGGCGAGGGCTGCGGCATCGAACTCGTTCCGCTCGCCTTCATCGTTGGTGCGCTCGAACGCGGACCTGAAGTAGCCGATGCGGATGTCGGAGAGCGGACGTTCCGCATCCCAGTTGAACGGCACGTCGCGCACGACAGGATCGCGGCCGTCGGCTCCGTGGATCGCATCGAGGACGAGCGCACAGTCCTCGACGCTCCTGCACATGGGCCCGATCTTGTCCATGCTCCACGACAGCGCCATCGCGCCGTGTCGGCTGACGCGGCCGAACGTCGGACGCAGGCCGGTGACGCCGTTGCGCGTAGACGGTGAGACGATCGAGCCGAGCGTCTCCGTGCCGATCGCAAAGCCGACCAGTCCGGCAGCGGTCGCGGAGCCAGGACCCGCGGACGAGCCGCTCGAGCCCTCCTCGGGATTCCACGGGTTGCGTGTCATGCCGCCGAACCAGCGGTCGCCCTGCGCGAGTGCACCCATCGTCAGCTTCGCGACGAGCACTGCGCCCGCGGCATCGAGTCGCTCGACAACGGTCGCATCGTAGTCGAACATCTGATCGCGATACGGCGATGCGCCCCACGTCGTCGGATAGTCCCTCGTCGCGAGCAGATCCTTCGCGCCCCAGGGTATGCCGTGCAGCGGGCCCCGGTACGTGCCCGCGCGCAGCTCGGCATCGAGCGCGGCCGCCTGCTCACGTGCACGCGCCTCCGTCAGTGTCACGACGGCGTGGAGCTGCGGGTCGTATCGCTTGATGCGCGCGATGTACATCTCGGTGAGCTCGCTCGGCATCACCTGTTGCGTGCGCACGAGCTCCGCCAACTTCGTCACGGGCCAGAACGCGACCTGCTCCAGATCGGACGGGCGGCGGACATCCGCTTCGCGCGTGTAGCGCATCGGCCGGCGCTCAGTCGGCAGCTCCATGCCCGGCAGTACGGGATCGAACTGAACGGCCGGTGCGACGGCGTTGGGGAGCGGCACTTCGCGCAGGCGCTCGTAGTTGCGCACATTGCGCGAGAGGTCCTCCGCGATCTCCTCGCGTTCCTCTTCGGTGAACTCGAGACCGGCGATCTTCTCCGCCTGCGCCACCATCTCCTTCGTGATGGTCTCCTGCTGCCGCGCCACACCCCACAACACACCGGGGAAGAGCGTCGTCGACAGGCCGGCAGTGCCGAAGTACTCCATGAACGTGCGACGGTCGATCGTCATGATTGTCCGGGGCTCAGGTCCATACTGCCGCAGTGTCTGCTGGCGGCGCGTCGAATACTTCCGGATGCAGCAGGCCGGCGAGGATCTCGATGCCGTTGATGAAGCGCGGGCCGCTGCGGTTGAAGTATGCTGATCCATCGACAATGAATGCGCGACGCTGCTCGATCGCGCGCGGTGCGACGGCGCTGAGCCGGTCCCGTGCGGCTTCGGCATCGCGTTTCGTTGCATCGAGGTCGTAGCCGCATGGCATGATCAGCAGCACGTCGGGATCGAGATCGTGCAGCTCGTCCCATGTGGTCTCGGTTGAATGCGAGCCGGCTGTGCCTGCCAGGTTGTCGCCGCCGGCGAGCGCGATCATCTCGGGCACCCAGTGGCCGGGCGTGAACGGCGGATCCAGCCACTCGAGCGCGAGCACGCGCGGACGCGGCGCGCCCGCCACCGCCTGTGTCACGCGATCGATGCGCGCGCCGATCTCCGCCACCACGTCGGCCGCTTCGCCCGCTACGTCCGCGGCCGCGCCGACCTGGACGATGCTGTCGAGAATATCCTGGACCGTGTGCGCATCGAGCGACACCACGTTCGCAGCGAGATTCCTGCGAGCGACGAGCTCACGGACGCCGGGCGTCGGCACCGCGCACACCTCGCACACCGCCTGCGTCAGGATGATGTCCGGCGCGAGCTGCGTGAGCAGGTCCTCGTCGATCTCGTAGACACTGCCATGATCCTGCATCGCCTGACGGAGCGCGGCATCGATCTCGCCGCTGCTCAGGCCGGACGGATCGAAACGAGGACGGCTGAGACGCGGGCGGTCGAGCACGTCCGGCGGCCAGTCGCACTCGTGCGATATCGCTACCACCGATTCCTGAAGCCCGAGCGCCACACAGATCTCGGTGCCGCTCGCGAGAAAGGATGCGATCCTCACGTTGCCGCCGCAGAGCTCACGTCCGGCGCAGCGTCCGCGCTCCGTACATCCTCCACATACGTGAGCCAGCCGTGCTCATCCGCTGCGCGACCGTATACGATGTCGAGGAATTTCTGCTGGAGCGCGCGCGTGATGGGACCCGCTGTTCCCGCGCCGACGGTGATGCGATCGATGCTGCGGATCGGTGTCACCTCCGCGGCGGTTCCCGTGAAGAACACCTCGTCGGCCGTATAGAGCATCTCCCGCGGAATCGTGCCCAGCTCCACATCGATGCCGACATCGCGCGCCAGTGTGATGATCGACGCGCGCGTGATGCCGTTCAGGATCGTGCCGTCGACACCCGTGGTGCGCAGCACGCCGTCGCGCACGAGGAACACGTTCTGCCCGCTGCCCTCGCTCACCAGCCCGCCCGGGCCCAGCGCGATCGCTTCGGCAAAGCCGTTGACGTGCGCCTCCATCTTGATGAGCTGCGCGTTGTTGTAGTGGCCGGCCGACTTGGCGAGTGACGGGTAGGTGTTGGGCTCCGCGCGCTGCCAGCTGGAGACGCAGACGTCCACGCCCTTCTCCAGCGCGTCCTCGCCGAGGTACGT
>DATABQ010000643.1:0-2276 GCA_036259495.1 Longimicrobiales bacterium
ATCTGACGGGAATTCCGACGCACTACCGGCTGTCCGCGACTGAACACGGTTCGCGCGACAGCCGGTTCTCGTCAGTGACCGTTCCCGCAGCGCAGCACGACTTACCTGCGCATCCGCTTACCTGCGCATCCGCTTAACTGACGGTCTCCGCTGCACGTTTGCCTACGCCGCCTCCGACCGAGATGACGGTGCAGGCTCCTCCAGACTCTCCCTGCCGAGCTCCTCGCGCAGAGCGGGATGTGCGCGCCACAGGTAGGTGCCCATCGTCACCGCCGCGATCAGATTTGCCGCGGCGACCGTCCACCAGCCGATCGTATCGAGCAGCCACGCGGCGAGTATGGCAATGAGGCCGATCGCGAATGCCTCCAGCGTCACGAAGAGCAGCACGGCGCCGAGCAGCACCGACGGCTCGACTTCCGCGCGCAGCACGAGCGCGGCGGCGAGGATTCCGACGGCGATGAACGCGAGCACGTGGAAGAGCGTGTAACCCGCAATGATTCCCGCCGACATGCTGACGGTCTCGGGACTCTCCGCCTGGAGGAACACGGCCGAGCCGAGCGCGGCCGGCGTGTAGAACAGGCGCCCCGCGATCACGTCGATGATCAGGAACCAGACCGCGACTGAAGCGGCGCCGATCACACCGGCAATGATGCCCTCGCGGATGACACGGTTACCCGTGAACGTATGTCCCCATGTGGGAGTGCCTTCGGCTGATGTCGCCTGAAGCCACCCGAACATCGCGATACCGGCGATCACGTTGCCGGCGAGCACTTCCGGCCAGCCGAGCGCGCGCACCACATCAACGCCCGTCACCACCACGCCTGCATAGAACAGCATGTCGAACAGCAGGAAGCCCAGGATGGCACCGACCAGGAAGTGCGGCCGGATGCGCACGCGTTCGATCACCCACGTCACGGCGATGCCGAAGGCGATGAATACGGCGAAGTGGATGACCGTGTAGAGCGCGATCAGCAGTGCGCTCGTGTCGACCGCGTCGCGGCCGGCCGTGACACTGGCGAGGAACGCGGGCGTAGCGAGCGGCGTGCCGCGCAGCAGGTCCACGATGAGGAAGAATACAGCGAGGGTCGCAGCGCCGATCGCGCCGGCGATTGCGCCTCGTACGAGGGTGGAACGAGGTCTCTGCATGGCAGCCTCCGTGACGCGGCGTGTCCGGACGCCGACGGTTCGGGTTCACGGACGGAATGGCCGCAGCGGCACGGCCGCGGACTGGCCGCGGATGCGGACTCAGCCGATGATTCGGTCGATCACCATAGTCAGCAGAAGCAGGGGCAGATACGCGACGGAGCCGAGAAACAGGCGCATCGCACGCCGGTCATCGCGTTGTCGGGCCATGGCGATCCCCAGCCAGACAAACGGCACTCCGAGCAGTATCGCTGACGCCAGATACAGGCCACCCGTGAGGCCGAGGACGGTCGGTAGCGCGCTCGCGAGCAGGAGCAGTGCTGCGAAGAACACGATCTGACGGCCCGTCCGGACGCCCGTCGGGTCGAGGAGCGTCAGCATCCGGAACCCGCCCCGCCGGTAATCGTCGCGGTAGATCCACATCAGCGCGTAGAAGTGCGGCATCTGCCACAGGAACAGGATCGTGAACAGCGCAAATCCGGGTGCTGTCATGCCGCCGCCGCCCGCGCTCCAGCCGGCGAGGATCGGCAGGGCACCCGGCACGGCGCCGACCAGCGTCGCCAGCCAGGAGCGCCTCTTCAGCGGCGTGTAGATGAAGACGTACGTGACGACGGTCAGCGCCACGAGCGCAGTCGTCACCGAGTCCACGAACAGCTGGAGGTGCAGCAGGCCCAGCAGAACGAGAAGGCTCGAGAAGTACAGCGCCGCGCGCGGGCTCACGCGACTGGAAGGCACCGGCCGGCCGGCCGTGCGCCGCATCAGCGAATCCGCCTCCCACTCGACGTACTCGTTCAGGCCGCATGCCCCGCTCGCAGCGAGACCGATGCCCCAGAGGGCATTCAGGAGCAGGACGAAATCGAGCGGGTGCCCCATGGTCGAGGCGAGGAAGAAACCGGCACCTGCCGTGATCAGCACCATCCGGACGATGCCCGGCTTTGTCAGCTCTATGTACGCAGCGGCGCGCTGCGACACGGTGAGCCGCTGCTCGGTGTCGACGGCGACGGCCGCTTCCAGACTGGCCAATGTACCCCCTGCGTTCGGACAATTCCCGGAATATAGCAGGTCGGGGCCCGGGATTCACGTCGGCGCAGGCTTATCTGTCGCTACGGCTCTTCGTCCGGCGCAGTCGCGCC
>DATABQ010000644.1:0-4283 GCA_036259495.1 Longimicrobiales bacterium
CTCATACCGGCCGTTATGCAGAATGGGTTCCAGGTCCGGCGCCCGTTATGCAGAATGGCTTCAGATCCGTCTAGAAGCCCGCTAGAACTCGTCCAGCAGCCGGAAACAGCGGTCGACGCGGAAAAGTGCATCGATCGCTGACGCATCGCCGTCGCACTCCGCCAGCCCGAGGTGCACGGCCTCGCGGATGCTCAGCTCACCGGCGTAAACCTGCGCCAGGGTCGTGACGGGCAGCCGGAGAGTAGGCCGGGCGGTGCCGCGCTTCAGCGCGACCCTGCTGCCATCGTAATCCACCTCGAACGGACCTTCGTTCTCCGGCACCAGCTCGTCCAGCACGTGGAGGCCGAAGCTCACCGGCGCGACGGGCGCCCAGCGGATGCGCCGTTCGATGGCAGCCCTCACGTCCAGGATGCGCAGCATCGGTCCGCGCAGAACGCGTGCGACGGGCGCCCACAGGTAACGCGCGGGGTGGAATCCCGGGGCGCGGGGATCGGAGAGTCGGTGTGCCAGGCGCTCGTCGGGCGCCGCCTCGTAGTGGATGATGCGCCACGAATCCCGCTGTGCGGAAAGCCAGCCGAGCAGTCCCTCGTACGCATCGTGATCCGCGGCGACGATCTCACGAACGTAGAGCGGCTTGTCGTCGGGCGCGGAGGAGCGGCCGAAGCGGACGATGAGGTAGCCGCGGACGGAGCCGTCGCCTATCACGTACGTGTGGGTCAACTGCCCTTCCAGATGGCTGCGCCAGATGCGCGGCGTACGTGCGATCATTCCGTTCGTCTCCACAGCGACACGGTCGTAGCAGGCTGCAATCGCGGCGGTGTCATCCGGTCCCGCACGGCTGACGACAGCTCCGCGTCCGACCTCGCCGAGTGATTCGGGCCGGAACCGGTACGCGTGCAGCTCACCCGTCATTGCCCAGCCGAGCGAGTGATAGAACGCAGGTCGGAACGGATAGAGCATGCTCAGCACATCGCCGCGCTCGCGCGCGCTGCGAATGGCGGCCACGCACAAGTCGCGGCCGATGCCGCGGCGGCGCGCGGTTTCATCCACCGCCACGGCCGCCAGCCCCATCATCCGGAACGGCGTGCCGTGCATGTGCTGTGTAAGCGCGTAGGCGCGGAATGCACCGGCGATGCGTCCGGCGCGTTCGTCGATCCATGCGGTCTCGATACCGCCGAAGACACCGCCCGTCTCGAGATGGCGTACGCGGCTCTCGACATTGCGCTCGCCGGGAAACGCTCGCGCCCAGAGCTCGGCCAGCGGCCGGATATCGGAGTGTTCTGCGTTGCGAATCATCGCCGGATCATGCCGCGCCGTGGACTGCATGGCAAGCGATCGCAGCGTGGCCGGCGGCTTGCGGCCGGAGATACAAAGCGCCAAGATCGGCTGAACTCATGAAGGGATGGATCATGCCCACACGCGTTGCCATCATCGCCGGCTGCCGTACGCCTTTCGCCCGGGTGGGATCGTCGCTCAGTCAGATGAGCCCGGTACAGCTCGGTACCGTGGCCGTGCGAGAGCTGATCAATCGGGCGGAGCTCGATACTTCTCTCGTGGACGGGCTGATCTTCGGCACCGTCGTTCCGTCGATTCCGGCGCCGAACGTCGCACGCGAGGTGACGCTCGAGGCCGGGCTGCCGCCGACCGTGCAGGCGTTCAGCGTGAGCAGGGCGTGCGCTTCATCGAACCAGGCCATCACGTCCGCGGCAGAATCGATCATGCACGGCTATGGCGATGTCTATGTCACCGGTGGGGTGGAAATCCTGTCGGACGTGCCAATGCTGCTCTCGCGGAGCATGCGCGATGCCCTGCTGAGTGCGTCGAAGGCGAAGACTCTCGGCGGACGCGCAAAGGCGCTGGCGGGAATCCGACCGAAGGATCTGGCGCCGATCACGCCAGCCATCGCGGAGCCGTCCACCGGCGAGACCATGGGCGAGAGCGCGGAGCGCATGGCGAAGGAGAACGGCATCACGCGCGAGGAGCAGGACCGCTGGGCGCTCCGGTCGCACCAGCTCGCGGCGCAGGGCACGGCCGACGGCCGCCTCACGGCGGAGATCGTGCCGACGTTCATCCCGCCGACATACGAGGAAGTAGTCGATCGCGACAACGGCATTCGCACCGATACCACGGCGGAAAAGCTGGCGGCGCTGAAGCCGGTGTTCGACCGGCGCTATGGCACTGTCACGGCGGGAAACGCTTCGCCGCTGACCGATGGCGCGAGTGCGGTTCTGCTCATGAGCGAAGCGCGCGCTAAGGAGCTCGGCTACGAGCCGCTCGGCTATATCCGGAGCTGGCACTACACGGCGCTTTCGCCGAAGGATCAGCTGCTCCAGGGACCGGCCTACGCCGCGCCGGTCGCTCTGGACCGTGCGGGCGTGACCATGAAGGACGTCGAGCTGTGGGAGATCCACGAGGCGTTCGCGGCGCAGGTCCTCTCGAACTTCCAGGCGATGGACTCCGATGAGTTCGCTCGCACGAAGCTCGGCCGCGAACGGAAGACCGGCCTCATCGATGAAGATCGAATCAACGTGATGGGCGGCAGCATCGCCATCGGCCACCCGTTCGGTGCGACCGGCGGGCGGTTGACCACCACGCTGCTGAACGAGATGAAGCGGCGCGACGCGGCTCTCGGCCTCATCACGGTCTGCGCGGCCGGCGCCATGGGATTCGCCATGGTGCTGGAACGCTGAATCGTCTCTGGCGCAGGGCTTGCCGTCCTGTGCCCCAGTCGACCTGACATCAGAGTGAAAGGACGGACGCATGGGTGCGGATATGCTCGAGCGCGATGATCTGAGCGTGTACATCGTCGCGGGTGTACCCAAGTCGTTCAAAAGAAAGCTGCAGGCATTCGTCGCCGAAGAAGCGAAGAGCGGCGATGGCGAGGTGATGCTGCTGGACGACGGGTTTGCGGACTGGATCGTCTCCCGACTGGCTGACGAGAAGCGGCCGCGCTCCAATCGGACTCCCGCGTCGAAGGCGCTGTGGAGCGCGTTCAGTGCGCTCAGCGCGGCGCGCTATCACCTCCAGCACTCGGAGGAGGAGGAACGCGTACGCGAGCTGCGCCAGAAGGTGGAGGAGCTGTGGCGCGAGACGAGTCCGATGTTTCCGGAGGAAGGTGTGGAGGAGGTGGAGGAAGAAGCCGTGGCTGACGAGGGCGAAGCGAAGGAGTCCTAGCCGGCGCAGCATGCTCCGGCGGCGGACGGCGGCGGCGGCGGCAGCAGCAGGCGGGCACAAAACTCACCGCCTCCGCCTGCTGTACCCACCGCCCCGCCAGCGAGCGCTGACGATCGCCGGCTGCGCCTGTCACTGCCGCCGTTCGTGCACCACCTCTCCATTAACGATCGTGTAATCCACCTGGACGTCACCGATCGCGACAGGATCGATACTCGTCAGGTCATCGGAAAGCACGACCAGATCGGCAAGCCCGCCGACGCGGATCGTGCCGAGCCGGTCTTCCATGAATGCGCCGTATGCGCCCGCCGCAGTATACGCCCGGAGCGCCTCTTCCACCGTGATCTTCTGAGCGGGCACCCATCCGTTCGGATTCGCCTCGTCGATCGTGCGCCGTGTGACGGCTGCGTAGATGCCGGCCAGCGGATCGATCGGCGCCACCGTCCAGTCGCTGCCGAACATGAGGTTCGCCCCGCCGTCCAGGAGTGACCGGAACGCGTAGGTGCGCGCAATGCGTTCCGCACCAATGCGCTTCTCCGCCCAGCGGCCGTCGTCGATCGCGTGGTACGGCTGCATGGAGGGGAGCACGCCGATTTCAGCAAAGCGCGGGATCGCCGCGGCGGACAGATGCTGCGCGTGCTCGATGCGGAAGCGCCGGTCG
This sequence comes from Longimicrobiales bacterium, assembly GCA_036259495.1. GTDB lineage: Bacteria > Gemmatimonadota > Gemmatimonadetes > Longimicrobiales > RSA9 > SH-MAG3. Next base: position 3,833 of record DATABQ010000644.1, read on the forward strand.
CGCTGCCCGTTCGCCGCTACGGCTGCGGCATAGACATCCAGCAGCCAGTCGTTCGCCTGGTCGCCGATCGCGTGCACGGCGACGTGCAGGCCGGCCGCGTCGGCGCCGAGGACCCACTCGCGGAGCTGTGCGGTGTCGCTGACCATGAGCCCGCTCGTGCCGGGTTCGTCTTCATACGGATCGTAGAACCACGCGGTGGTGGAGCCGAGCGAGCCGTCGACGAATCCCTTCAGCCCGCCCCACTTCAGCCGGTCATCGCCAGGCCCGTTCTCAGCGACGAAATCGCGCAGGCGCTCCCACGAGCCGAGCGGTACGAAGGAGTAGACGCGCATGCGCAGCGCCTCGGCAGCCTGAGCCCGGCGGTATGTCTCCAGGTGCGGCCAGTCGCCCATGTCGTGGATCATGGTGACGCCGCGCGAAAGCGCGTGCTCCTGCGCCCGCAGGAACGCGG
>DATABQ010000645.1:0-2121 GCA_036259495.1 Longimicrobiales bacterium
GAAGGCAACGCACGTGCGGAACGCGCGTGGCGCGAGTATCACGGCTTTATCGATGCGGCGCGGCACCACGTGACGACGGAACACGGCCGCGGGTTCTACATCGATCTCCACGGGCATGGTCATGACATCGCGCGTCTGGAGCTCGGCTACCACTTATCCGCATCGCAGCTGGCCGGCGACGATGAGTCGCTGAACGCGTCGACGATCGTGCAGCGCAGTTCCATTCGTAACCTCGCCGAAACAGCCGCAGCGACACATGCCGAGCTGCTGCGCGGGCCGCGGAGTCTCGGGACTCTGCTGGAAGAGGAAGGCTACCCGGCGGTGCCGAGTACGTCGCAGCCGGATCCCGGCACGAGCCCCTACTTCACCGGCGGCTACAGCACTGCGCGCCACGGCTCACGCGACGGCGGCACGATCGACGCCGTTCAGATCGAGGCCAACCGTGTGGGCGTGCGTGATACGGAGTCCAATCGGGAAGCGTTCGCCGCCGTACTGGCAGCAGTGCTCAGCACGTACTTCGAAGCGCACTACGGCAGCCCTCTCGCAGCTGCCGCAGTGCGTTGATCCGCCGGACGCGGAACCCATTCTGCAGATTGGCCGATCCAGCCATGAGGTTGCCCCGCGCACTACGCGCGGGCGCAGGGCGGGATCTCGGGTCTCCAGAACCAGCGGCCGGAGGGCGCCGCAACGGGCTGGTGACCGCGCGTGGTCCGGGTCACCAGCATAGCCACAGGAGCCAATCTGCAGAATGGGTTCCGCGTCCGGGGTCGGGCGTCCGGGGCCGGGCTACTCCTGCCGCGACAGCACGCGCCCGTGCAGCGTCTCGCTGAACTCTCCGTCATCGATTGCGAAGCTGCCGTTCACCAGCACATGTACCATCCCCTCGGCGAGCTGGTGCGGCTCCTGGTACGTCGCGGCATCGCGTATCTCGTCCGCATCGAACACGACGACATCGGCGTAAGCGCCTTCCCGGATCGTGCCGCGGTCGTTCAGGTTCATTACGCCGGCTGACAACGAGGTCATCGATCGGATCGCATCCTCGAGCGTGAGCACGTCTTTCTCCATGACATATCTGCGAAGCTTGCGCGGGAACGTGCCGTACGCACGCGGGTGCGGTGTGCCTGCGCCCATCGTCACGAGCGTGCCGTCCGACGAAGTCATCGTCCACGGCTGCTGCATGAGCAGCGCGATGTCGTCCTCATCCATGTTGAAAGAAACGATGCTGGGGCTGCTCTGCTCGATCATCGACAACGCCGCATCGACGGGGTCGCGGCCGATACGCTCCGCGTAGTCCGCCAGCGTCCGCCCTTCCACCGAGCTGTCCGGTCCCCACGACGCGAACTGAATGCGCGCGGCGCCACCGCGCCGATCGAGATTGTCGACCATTCCCGCGCGGATACGTGCGCGCGTTGCCGGGTCAGCGAGCCGGGCACGCAGCGAGTCGCCGCCGCCGGCCTCCGCCCATCGCGGGAGCAGCGCGGCGCTGAGGCTCGTCGACGACGCTTCATACGGGTATTGGTCGGCATAGACCTCCACCCCTGCTGCGCGCGCGCGCTCGATCCGCTTGACGATCGCACCCGAGTATCCCCACACGCGCGGGCCGAGCGCCTTGATGTGCGTTACGATCCCGGGCAGACCCGCCTCGGTCGCTACGCGGATCACCTCATCGACGGCCGCGATGACACCGATCGTGTAGTCGGCTTCGTCGCGGATGTGGCTGGTGTAGACGCCGCCGTGCTCGGCCGCCACGCGCGCCAGCTCGATCAGCTCCTCTGTCTCCGAAAAGCTCCCCGGCGCGTAGTACGGTCCGCTCGAGAGGCCGAACGCGCCCGCCGTCATGCCAGCGCGTACCAGCGTCTTCATCTGCGTCATCTCGTCGGCGGTCGGTGCACGGTCGGCGCGGCCGAGAACTGCGCCGCGTACGGATCCGTGCGGCACCAGCTGCGCGACGTTGACGCCCAGGCCATGCGCCAGCAGCTCACTGCGCTGCTCCACCATGTCCACCGGGCCGCCGCCGTCCGGGTTCACGAATACCGTCGTGATGCCCTGCGCGAGCAGCGGACGCGCTTCACTGAGCGTTTCGCGTGTGAGTCCGCCGCCCGCGTGCGAATGCACGTCTAT
>DATABQ010000646.1:0-3668 GCA_036259495.1 Longimicrobiales bacterium
AAACGCCAGTTCGTCATCCACGTCCCGCGCCGGCTCCCTCATGCGCAGCAGACGTCGTACACCTGCGGGCAGCCTCACGCGCTCACCCCCTCCGCCCGCAGCACCATGAACACGGCTTCCGCATACTCCGTCCACGTCCGCGTCTGCTGCCGCAGCGCCCGCCGCCCATCCCCTGTGAGCGCGTAGTACTTCGCCCGCCGGTTGTTCTCCGACACGCCCCACTCCGCTTCCACCAGACCGCGCCGCTCCAGCCGATGCAGCGCCGTGTAGAGTGCACCCTCCTCCACGTCGATGCGGCCGTTCGTCGTCTCGCGCACGAACCGCGCGACGCCGTAGCCGTGCTGTGGGCCGAATGCCAGTGCCTTCAGCACCAGCAGATCGAGCGTGCCCTGAAGCAGCTCGAGCGATTTTGTTGCGGCCATGACTGTCGCTCCCCTGAAGTGTTCATGGAAGCGTACTGCGCGGAGGCTCAACGGCGCAAGGGGAGTGTACGCGCTAGCGAGGGCACCTCCGCGGCTCGCGAGCAACGCGGCCACTCCGATCCCGTCGTGCGGCGATCCTTTAAGCACCTTTGAAGCATCGAGCGGTATTCTCGTCGAGACAAGACTGCCGCGCACTTGTCATGGTGTCGCGACGGATAAATTTCGGTGTGGAGTGTCAGATGTCTGGACGAGGCTGGTTTGTTACAGTGGTGCTGATAGGCATCGTCGCTGCCGGGTGCGACGGCGAGGCGCCGGCCGAGCCGGTTCCACAGCCGCAGCCGCTCGAGGGATCATGGGAGGCGACGAGCGTGCGCGACGGAGACGTGCCGGGGGTGCTCTATGTCTTCGACCCGACTAGCGTTGATGGCAGGGAAGTGAGCGCGCACTTCATCGTGGACTCCTCCAGGCTGGTCATCGAGCGCGCCGGCAGGTACGAGCATCGTGTGTGGGTGACACAGTGGCTGGGCGATGTCGGAGGGCCGCCGGTCGAGCGCACACTCAGGTTCTTCCATGGCGATTTCGGCGAGTGGAGCCGCGACGGGGCTGCCCTCCGATTCGAGTCCCACTGGCTGATGAACCATCGCATGACCGGCTCGTTCGGCACGGATGGCGTCCTGCACATGCAGCATGGATTCAGTCACGGCGATCCGCCGGTGGCGTTCCGCTATGGTCGTTGTATCGACTGAATAGAGGCTGGTCTTCGGGCCTCGCTCCGCGCGCGCAATCTCCATCACCACTGATGCGCGTCGGGGCCGCCGATGGGCGACCCCGAGTTGCAGCGCTCGACGAGCCGGCTTCGGTCAGCGGCGTCCGATCTGGTACTCCTCGGGCGGCTCGGCGCCCATGAGGTGTTCGACGAAGTAGTCCCAGCGGCGGCGCATCATGTAGTTGCCGTCGACGCCGAAGCCGTGCCGCGCGTGCGGGAAGATGATGAGATCGAAGTCCTTGTTCGCCTTGATGAGCGCATCGACGACCAGGTACGTGTTGTACGGCGGCACGTTGTCGTCCATGGCGCCGTGGGCGAGGAGGAGCTTGCCCTCGAGGTTCTCGGCGGCCAGCTGATTCGCCTGCGCCTCCCACTGCTGTTCGTTGCCCTGGTACGGCGGCATGAAGCGCTCGCCCCAGTCATCCTCGTACGACCGGTTGTCGTGGTTGCCGGATTCCGAGATCCCGACCTTGAAGAACTCGGGGTAGCGGAACATGGCGGCCGCGGTGGCGAACCCGCCTCCGGAGTGGCCCCACATGCCGGCGCGGGCGATGTCGATGAATGGGTAGCGCTCCGCGAGCTGACGCATGCCGGCGATCTGATCCGGAATGGTGTTGTCGGCCATGTTGCCGTAGTAGAAGTCGGCGAACTCCTTCGATCGCCACTCCGTGCCCATGCCGTCGATCACTACGACGACGAACCCGAGCTCGGCGAGCGCCTGATGGTCGCCGCGCGCGGGGGAGAAGTTGCGGCTCCCGACGCTGCTGCCCCACGGCCCCGGATAGATGTAGTTGACGATCGGATAGGCGCGCGTGGAGTCGAGGTTCGTCGGCGTGAACATCAGTCCGTGCAGGTCCGTCTGTCCGTCACGTGCCTTCACCACGACGTGCTCGGGCGGCCGCCACCCCGTCGCGAGAAGACGCGAGATGTCTGCGCGTTCCAGCTCCACAGCTACTCGCCCGTCGCTCATGCGGCGGAGCACGGTGACGGGCGGCTCGGTCGGCGTCGAGTACGTGTCGACGAACCACTCGCCCTCGGGCGCCACCCTGATGCTGTGGTTTGCGTGCTCGGGCGTGAGCAGCGTGAGGTCGTCGCCGTCCATGTCCACGCGGTAGAAATGCTGGAAGTACGGGTCGCGATTCTCTTCGCGGCCGACACCGGTGAAGTACAGCACGCGATCGTCCGTGTCCACGAGCATCAGCTCGGCGACGTTCCAGTCGCCCGTCGTGATCTGCTGCTTCAGCTCGCCCGACTGGAGATCGTAAAGATAGAGATGTCCCCAGTTGTCGCGCTGCGACCACCAGAGGACCTCGTCCGACTCCGGCAGCACGCGCCAGTTCGGCTCGCCTATGGCCGCGAACGCGGACTGGAATTGCGTGGGTGAGCGTTCCTCGAACACGGTACGCACGGCACCCGTCGCCGCATCCGCGACACGGAAGATCGCCTGCCTGTGGTCGCGCGACGATGAGACGAACGCGACGTTCGATGCGTCGGGGAACCACTGGACATCGAGGAACTGCGAGCCCGACGCGACGTGATCGCTGATCGTGGAGCGATGCTGGTCCGGCGGCATATCGAGCCGCACGACGCGTGGGGGGTCGACGTGAATGATCACGCGGTGGATGCGGAAGATGACGCTGTCGGAGGGCAGCGGGTAGCGCCACGCCTCGAGTTGCGGCTCACCGGGGTTCGTGGTGACGAGATACATGTGGCTGACGCCGCGGGAGTCGTGCTGGAACGTGGCGATCTTGCGCGAGTCCGGCGACCACGCGAGCACCGGCACGTCGCTGCGCGTCCAGCCGGCGTTGTTCGTCGCGTAGCCGAAGTCCTCGACGCCATCCGTCGTGAGCTGACGGTCCTCGCCGGTCGTCAGATCCTTCACCCACAGGTTGTAATCGCGAATGTAGGCAGCGTAGCGCCCGTCAGGCGAGGTGACGGACGCGCGCGGTGCCTCGAACGCAGCAGGGTCGTTGCGCGCTGTGTCGGCGGGGGCGCACGTGTACTCCTGAAGGCTGCACGTCCACATGCGGTTGGCCGCGCGGAGCGTGATCTCCCGTGCGTCCGTGGAGAACTCGAGCGACTGGATCGGCAGACGTGCGGCGTCGATATCACCGCCCGTGACGGCAGCGAGCGCGGTCGCCAGACGCGTATGGTCGAACGCACTCGTGCGTGTGCCGGCCTCAGGATCGACGGTCACGAACTCCGCACCGCCCTCGGTGCTCGCGCGGTACCAGAACCGGCCATCGTCGAGCCAGGTCGGGGGGGCGGCGAGACCGCTGACGAGCGGAAATGTGTTGGCGCCGAGGAACTGCTCGGCGCGGGCATAGTCTTCGGCAGTGATCTGCGTCGGCTGCTGTGCTGCGAGCGGCGCGCCCAGCGGTGCTGTGGTGAGGAGCAGTGCGGCGGAAAGGGATCGTATCGCGTTCATTCGTGGCCTCCGGGGACGACAATGGAATGGGCGACAGTACGCCCCCGGAGGC
>DATABQ010000647.1:0-1727 GCA_036259495.1 Longimicrobiales bacterium
ATCGGCTGGAGCGGATCGGGATCGTGGACAGGGTCGAGGGTAGCTAGCATGCGTGTGATTCTCTGGCTTGCGACGATGCTGTTTTTCGTCGCGTTCTTTTCGTACGGCTACGTGCTGTGGTCCCGCTCGAAGAAGCGCAAGGAGAACCACACTCCCGAAGAGTAACGGCTGCGCCGGCGCCGGATCATGCGATGAATGCTCGTGCGAACGGCGCTTCCCCGCCGGTTGCGAGCCGCGCGGCAGCCCGGCCGCACAGGGCCCCGATCACGTTGCCTGTTCCCGAGTATCCTCCTGCAGCCCACACGCGCGGGCGCACTTCCGCCAGGATCGGCAGGCCGTCCGTCGTGTAGCCGACGCTCGCCGCCCAGCGTCGCGTCACTTCCGCCCGCACACCCAGCACGTCGCGCAGGTGTAGCTCGAGCGCACGCTGGATGATGGGCGTGACCTCCGTGTTCTCCGTCCATTCGGCGTCACCACCGAGATCGCGAAAGCCGCCCAGCGCCACACGCCCGTCCGGGAGCTGCTGCCAGTATTCGTAGCCGTAGCGAGCGTACACCGGCCGCGGAATCCGCACCGACCGCTCGGGCGCAGTGGCGAGCATCTGCAGACGCGCCGTGCGCACGCGCGACTTCAGCTCAGGCAGCACACGCGGCAGCGCGCCATCGATGGCAACGATTACCGCATCGCATGTGATCCGGGCACGCGGTGTCACGACGCAATGGCCGGCTATCGTCAGAGCGGGCGTATCACCGTGCAGCAGCGCACCGCGGTCGACCGCCTGCCGCGCGAGTGTGCGCGCACGCAGGAGCGGGTCGAACGCGGCATCGGTAGGAATGAGCAGGCCGTCGCCCTCGGGACCGGAATACTCCTCGACGGGCAGATCATCCGCCTGCATCGCGTCGAGCTGCGCAGCGCAGTCGGCGCACTCTGCCGGGGTAGTCGCCAGCCGGATCGAACCGACGCGCCAGACAGCGCCCGGCGTCTCCGCGGTGATGCGATCGATCTGCTCGAGGGTGGAGTGGTAGATGGCGAGTGCACGCGCGCGGCCGTGGCGTGCGACCGCATCATGGTAGAAGTCGTAGCAGCCGGCCAGCAGGAAGCCACCATTGCGCCCGGCAGCGCCGCCCGCAACCCGGCCCGCATCGACACCGACCACCCGCAGCCCCATGTCGAGCAGCTCGTGCATGCAGGCGAGACCCGAACCGCCCAGACCGACGACGCACACATCGGCGGAGGTGTTCTCTGCGAGCGGCGGCAGCGGGACCCACCGGCCATCCTCCCAGACCGGCGCGTCCGCCGCCGGCATCAGCCGGGGATGGTGTGGCCGGTGTCCTCGTCAGTCTCGCGCATCGCGGACACTGCCCATTCCGCATCGGGATCGGGCACGGCGACCCGTGTCACGCCTGCGGCGAATCGCTCCTGCAGCATCACATACTGCCGCCACAGCTCCTCGTTCGGATGACGCCACTCGTGCAGGTAGTAGACTCCCTGGATGCGCGCCTGCAGGAGCTCCTTGGTGCAGCCGAAGCAGGGGCGCATCGTAGTGTAGATGGAAGCGCCCTCGATCGGGATGCCGAACCGCGCCGCGGCCAGCAGCGCGTTCTGCTCCGCATGAACGCAGATGCAGACGTCGTAGCCATGTGCGGCGCGATACCGCTCCCGGTTGGCGCACCGCTCGCACCCGCCCTCATCGCAGTTGCGCGTGCCCTCGGGGGTGCCGTTGTAGC
>DATABQ010000648.1:0-1560 GCA_036259495.1 Longimicrobiales bacterium
CGCGGAGGTCACGCAGCTCGAGCCGGATCTCCCCGATCTCGCGCGTCACGTAGTCGTGCAACTGCGACACTTCGTGCTCGAGCCGGCCGATTCGTTCGGTGAGCGCGTCGACGCGATCGCGGAGCTCGCGAACCTCGCCACGCAGCTCCTCGAACTCGCCACGCAGCTCCAGATGTTGTGCCTGCTGGAGCTCGAAGAAGTGGTCGTTGCGGGCGAAGCCTGCGTCCATGCGCGCGAAGCCCGCCTTCATCGTCTCGCTCAGTGCCGCGATCGCGGCGCTCGTCTCGGTGTCCATGTTCCGAAGATAGCGCGCGCCTGGGGGCGATTCCATAGCCCGTTGGGCCAACACCATCGGGTTCGCCCTGCTAATTTTGCGCCGCGTTCACCGAGACCATGGCCGTGGACGCGCGCGTCGCATTCGGTCATTCGTTCGTCGCGTCGATGTCGTCCGCTGTGCCGGACTCACCGTCCGGACCGCTGCTCCAGAGCAGGTACGTGTCGCCATCCACGACGTAGCCGTAATCGAAGCCGTCGAACGGGTCGCGCGGCAGCGGCCCGCCTGTCGCCTGCTGCCACAGTTCGGCGAGCTCCGCATCAGTCTGCGGCAGCGCGCTGCCGGCGGCGAGTCGGGCGTCGAGGAATGCAGCCAGAGCGTCGAGGTGGGAGCGCGCCAGCAATGCGAGGTCGGTCGCATCACCGTCCACCGCGCCGGCCGGAGCGGACAGTCCGCCGAACAGGTCGCTGCCGGTCTGCTCCGTCTGCACTGTCGACATCAGCTGCGAGAAGCGGGCGAACGCGGCGGCACCTGCGCCGATGATCGCGACGCCACAGAACGCGATCAGCAGCAGGATACCGATGGCGCGTGGTGCGCCGCTGCTTGCGGGACGACCGATGCCGAGAGACGGGTCGATGGCGAGCATGCGCTTCACGAGCGGCGGGTGCGTGGACAGCCACTCGCCGATCGTCATCCAGCCGGTCGCGAACGCGGCGCGCTGTGCGACGAATGCCTCGCGGTTGACGAGCCGGCCGTACCGTCCGCCCGCGGCGAGGATGGTCAGGCCGAGGAGGGCTCCGTCGCGGTCGCCGGCGCCGGCCGCGCCGATCCGGTCGCAGGTGTACTCGCGCGCGCGGGACAGCGCCATGCCGAGGAACGGCACGATAAGCGATGGCGCGATCAGCCACCGCCACCGCAGGTGGCCGGCGCGGATGTGCCCGAGCTCGTGCGCGATGATCATGTCGCGCGCCGCTTCGTTGTCGCCGCACTCCTCGAGCAGGTCGGAGAACAGGACGATCATGTTCGAGCGCAGGAATCGCGTGGCGAACGCGTTCAGCGATCCGCCTGCCTGCATCAGGTATGCTTCCGGCACGTTCTCCAGCCCCATGCGCTGCGCGAGCAGCATCACGCGCCCGTGCAGCTCCGGGAACTGATCGGGCCCGAGCCGTACCGCACTGCCGCGCACGTGCGTGACGAAGCCGACATGCATGACGAACAGGAACGCGGCGATGCCGAGCCCGTAGATCAGTCCGATGAACGTGACGATGATGATGAGCCAGATCGGC
>DATABQ010000649.1:0-2786 GCA_036259495.1 Longimicrobiales bacterium
CCCCTTCAAGACGTTCGCATAGCTTGCGGCTCACACCCCCGACAAATCAGTCAGACGAACGCCTCGAACAGCGCCTCCAGCTCAGCCGACGGATCGGCGCAGAGGCCTTCGTGCACGGGAGCTGGCTGGATGACATCGGACCGTGGTGCGCTGATCCAGTGGAATCGCTCGGAGGAGGGGATGAGGGCGATGGGACCGGCGGTGCCGTCGCCGCGGCAAATGGCGTCGTAGCCGTGGAGGTAGCGGAGCAGCAGCTCGATGTCGACGTCGGGTGCGCGCGTGCGGAGTGATGCTTCATCCATGATGGCGCGCATGCCGAGGAAGTCGGCGGCGCGGGCGTGCAGCACTACGCCGACGTTGACGAAGGCGCCGGTATGCACGTGGGGGACCACGCGGAGGATCGTGAAGTGGTACGCGGTCCAGGTGGAGGTGCTCATCGCCGCGCGCGGAGTCGTGTCTCCGGCTGGCTCCGGGCGAGGTCGCGTGCACGGGCGGCTTCGGCGATGAACTCGCGAGGCGCGCGCAGGCGCTCGGCCAGGTAACGTACGTACCGATCGCGCGCGTCGCTCGGGCTGGAGAAGATGGTCGGATCAGCGAGCAGGTCGTCGGGCACCGCGTCGACGATCGCGCGGAGCACATCGTGAGTGAGCATCGCGGCGCACTGATCATCGATGTCCTGGATGTCGTCGCATGCGGTGATCAGGACGTGATCGCGGATGAGCGGGAACGCGGACCCCGTGCGTGCCTCGTCGACGCTGTTCCAGTCGTGGTGCGCGTACAGTGCGGCGCCGTGATCGATCAGCCACAGCTCGCGGTGGCAGACGAGCAGGTTCGTGTTGCGATGCGTACGGTCGGGATTGGTGACGAACGCGTCGAGCCACACGAGGCGTGACGCGAAGTCGCTCGTCACAAGATCGCGCGCGGCAGCGAGCGCGAAGTTGAATGCGCCATCGAGATAGCGCAGGCCGACGTTCGTGCCGTGGCTGGCGCGGAGCAGATCCTGGATCTCGGGGTCCGGCTCGCTGCGGCCGAAAGGCGGCGGTATGTCGATGATGGCGAGGTCGGGTGTCGGCAGGCCGAGGGCCTGGGCGAGGCGGCCGACGATGAGCTCGGCGACGAGCGCGCGCGGCCCCTGGCCCGCACCGCGGAACTTGACGACGTAGAGTCCATCATCGGTATCGACGATCGCGGGCAGCGATCCACCCTCGCGCAGCGGCTGGACGTAGCGATGCGCCGTGTGCCTCGGAAGCGGAGCCGGACTCACGTGCCGGACGGCTCGATCTCGACGGCGATGTTGCGCCACCGTCCCTGCCGGAACCGGACGACGCTCAGCACGCAGCGCGTCATGTGGCCGATCAGGATCGCGAGCCAGATGTCGATTGCATCGAGAGCGCCCATGCGATCGAGCACGAAGCACATGCCGAGCGGGATCACCACCTGCGAGATGATGGAGATGTAGAGCGGGCTGCGCGTGTCTCCGGTACCCTGGAGGCCGCCGGTGTACGTGAGCGCGACGGCGATGAAGATGCCGGACAGGCTGAGCACACGCATGAGCTGCACGCCGAGCTCCACGACGCCCGGCTCGTCCATGCCGAAGATGCTGAGCAGCTGACGCGGCATCACGAGGAACAGCACACCGACGACGGCGGCGCCGGAGATGGCGATGCGGCCGGCCGCGTGCACGGCGTCGGCCGCGCGGTCGGGCTTGGCCGCGCCGAGGTTCTGCCCGGCCATCGCCGCGGCAGCGCCCATCAGACCGACGGACGTCCACGTGATGAGCGAGAACAGCTGCGTGTATACGACCGTGTACGCGGCCTGCGCGGCCGCACTCTGCGCAAGCGATCCGATGTAGGCGAGCAGGAACACGCCGCCGACGTTCATCGCGATGCCCTGCACACCTGTCGGCAGACCGAACCGGAACAGTGCCCGGATGATCGGCCAGTCCGGCCGCAGCCGCGAGTTCTTCGGGAATCCCACGACCCACCGGCCGGCGTACAGCGCGTATATCGCATACGCGCCCACACCGCACATCGCGATGACGGTGCCCATCGCCGCGCCGGTCGTGCCGAATGCCGGAATCGGGCCGAAGCCGCGGATCAGGATGACGTTGAGGACGACGTTCGCCACCGTCGCGACGATGCCGAGGCGCATGGGTGTCTGCGCATCGCCCGCCGAACGCAGCGCGCCGCCAAGCATGAAGAAGATGAGCAGGCCCCAGCTGAACACGAACATGATGCGCAGGTACGGCAGCGCTTCCGCGGCCACTTCGGGCGTCGCATTGACGACTTCGAGCAGCGCTGGCGCGAGCACGTACCCGATCGGCGCAAGCACGCCGAGCGACAGAACGAACGCGGTGAGGAACGCCTGATAGACGGCGCGATTCACCTTCTCATCGTCGCCCGCGCCCGCAAACCGGGCGACCAGCACGCTCATGCCCGTGAACAGCGAGGAGATGAAGACGACGACCACGAGGAAGATCTGCCAGGACACGCCGATCGCCGCGTTGCCGGTGTACCCGACATACCGGCCCACCATCACGTGGTCCACGATGCCCTGGAGCCCCCCGATGATGTTGCCGAGCATCGTCGGCCACGCGAGTTTCCACACCGCCGGCACGAGCGGCCCCTCGACAAGCGATCGGTCGAACCGCTTGCGTCCCGGAGCAACCGGCGCCGGGACCGGGTCCGATACCGTCGGCTTCAGCGCCGCCGCCTCTGCCGCTTCGTCAGTCTGTTGTGTAGTGCTCGGATCCATGCGGCCAATATAGCACGACCTCGCGCGCGAGT
>DATABQ010000650.1:0-5136 GCA_036259495.1 Longimicrobiales bacterium
GATACTGCTAAAGGACTTGCCGCTGTCGGAGCACGGCGGTGGCGGCTGTCGGAGTTATGGCGTGGCGGCTGGAGCGTCTCCCATGCCACTGAACGACGGGCGCAGTCGCCCAACCCGCGACCCCGTTCGTGCCGAACCATAATGAGAATCGAGAAACCACCTCGTGCGGAGCAGCAGATCCTGTCCTTGGCGGCGCGTCAGTACGGCGTCGTCTCACGCGCGCAGCTGCTCCAGGTGGGGGTGCGCCCCGATCAGGTTGGGGCGCGCGTGCGCGGGCGTCGGCTACGGCCGCTTCAGCGCGGTGTCTACCTCGTCGGCCCACTGGAGGTGCCCCGTGCGCGATTGATGAGCGCCGTACTGTGCTGCGGCGACTCGGCGGTGCTCGGTCACTGGAGCGCCGCGGAGCTATGGGAGATCAGCAAGCCATCCGACGATTCCAAGGGGGTGGATGTGATCATCCCGCCGGGCGACCGACGCCGGCGGCCGGGGGTGCGCATTCATCGCATGGAGCTGCAACCGGATGAGGTAGCGGAGCGCGACGCAATCTCCGTAACGACGCCGGCGCGCACCGTGTACGATCTGGCCGGGAGCACGTCGCGACGGGACCTGGAGCAGGTGGTCGCGGAAGCACTCGCGCGCCGCGTGACGGACGAGACGGCGCTGCAAGCCATCGTGAACCGCTACGCCCATCGTCCCACGGCTCGTCGTCTGATCGCGCTGCTCGGCATGAACGAGCGACCCGCGCTCACTCGATCGGCAGCCGAGGAGGCCCTCGTCGCGCTGATTGCCCGGGCGCAGCTGCCGCGGCCGGAGATGAATGTGCGCATACACGGCTGTGAAGTAGATCTGTACTGGCGAACCCAGCGACTCGTAGCGGAAATGGACGGCTTTGCGTTCCACGGATCGCGGCGCAGCTTCGAGGCGGACCGGCGTCGCGACGCGACACTTGCAGCCGCCGGCCTGCGCGTCATGCGCGTAACCTGGCGCCAGCTCCAGAACGAGCCCGAGGCTCTGCTGGTGCGACTCACCCGCGCGCTGCTCAGTAGTCCCTAGTTCGGTTGCCACGCCGGCATGTGTATGGTCGGGGGCATGAAACGACCATTTCGTGCAGTCAAATGGCGCGGATGGATGATTCGCCGCGCTATACGCGGCGAACTTTCCACCTACATCCCGTCGGTCCACGCAAATGGATGATTGGACGTCTCATGCGCACCGAACCGTCCATTCACGCGGAAAGCGTGCAGCAAATGGTCAGTTCGTGCGCGCCTTGGCCGCCCTGGCGGCCCTGGGGCTGAAGCGACGGCGGGTTGCACCGCAAAGAACCGGGGGGCGCTGCAAGGGATCTGACGCGAAATTCGTTGCGCGGCAAAACGGCCCCAGCAGCGAGAACGGTTTTTTCGCCACAATTTTGCACTGCAACGAGAATCGCATCGACACCTCTGTTGACCCCTCCGAATTTTGCACCGCAACGACAATCCCGCCACCGCGCCCGCCACCGCACCCTCGCCACGGTCCGCGCCGCCCGCCACCGCGCCGGCCGCCACCGCGCCAACCACGCCGCCCCGGCGTGCGGCCAGCATGCCGCGCCGTTATCATGCCGCCAGACGAGGACCGGCAACCGGAGAGGGTGCATGGCGGGAGAGATCGCGTTCATCGAGCTCGGCGTGGCGGACGCCGGGAAGGCGGAGACATTCTACACCGCGCTGTTCGGGTGGCGGTTCGAGGCGGGTCCGTCGCCCGAGGGCCGGATGATCAGCGGTCTCGGGGTCACGGCGGGCGTGCACTCGGGCGATCCGGCCGCGGCGCCGTACGTGTTCTTCCGGGTCGAGGACGTCGACACGGCGGTTGCGCGCGTCCGCGAGCTCGGCGGCGCAGTGGAGGAGATCGACGTCGAGGGCGACGAGGACATGCAGCGCCGCTACGGCCGGTTCCGGCTCTGCCGCGACGACCAGGGCTCGTCGTTCGGCCTCTACGCCCCGCCGCGGTCGCAGTAGCCCATGGCACGGCCACGGTCGCCGTAGCGCTGACCACTATACTGACCGGCGTCGACTGCCGTCAGCCGACCGGGCCGTAGGAGAATGCGAGCCCGAGAAGCGTGATGACGGCAGCCCAGGCGGTTCGTTGAAGGAAGCGCGGCCGTGCGCGAACACCAACCGCTGTGCCGCCTGCTCCGTGCACGCCCCGCCATCGCTCGATCGTATCCGCAAGCGACGCGTGCGCGGACAGCGCGTTCAGCTCCGCATCTTCCGGGACGGGCATGCCGAGCCGCGCCGCGGCGTCGCGCAGACATGCGTTCCGCACGCGGACGGCGCGCGCCGTGAGAGGCTCGCGGGCGCTGCCGGCGGACGCCCGATCTGCCCTACTGCGGACGATCGTTGACATCGAAGTATCGCCTGAGCTGCCACACGGCGGCGGACTGCTGCACGGCATCGATGCCGCTCGTCGGCCGTGCGCGCACGACGAAGCGGCAGTCGAGCGAGTCGGCGATCGCGATGAACGATGCGAGCCGCTGGCGGATACCGTCGATCGTCACCGCCTCACCATTCATCTCGAAGCGATTCGCGCCGAGCACCGCTACATTCGCGATCGGCGCCGACTGCTGCCCCTTCTCCCAGCACTGCGGCACCTTCGTCGAGATCCGATCTTCGAGCACCTGGACGCTGTCGCGCAGCACGGCAAAGTTCTTCCGCAGCAGTGCGACGCTGTCGCGCATCGCGGCGGCCTCCGCGGCAATACTGTCCGCGATCTGCTCCTGGCGATCGACATCCGCGGCGCTCCCTTCCTGTTCGTCGATTGCAGTGACCGCGAGCGCGATGAACAACGCCGCGAGCACGAACCCGAGCTCGGCCTCCGTGAAGCCCATGATCGTGAACCGTCTCATGCGCGCACCTTCAACTGCCGTGTCGTCCGCTCGAGCAGCGTGACGTACTCCTCGATGATTCCGTTCATCTGATCCAGCTCGCGCTGGAGCGATCCGCCGAGGCGCTCGCTGCCGGTGCCGATCATCGTCGCTGCGCGGTCCGTGCTGCCGCCGAGCTGTTCGAACGACTGCCTCAGCTGCTCCGATCGCTCGCGCAGCGTGCCGAGCTCCATGACCGACCCGGCGATCGCCTCCGTCAGGTCCGTCTCGAGCTGACGTATGCCATCCCACAGCCCGGCGAGGCGCTCGGCCGGGTTCGGCAGCGCCTCGACCTGGCTCGTCGCCTGCTCGGTCAGCCGGGCGAACGCCGTGCCCGAAGCGGCGAAGCCCTCCATGCCGCGGCGGTACTCCTCGTCCAGACTGCGCTGCGCCTCGCCCAGCGATGCCTTCGCCTGATCCAATGTCGAGCGCCACAGCTCGAGCTGCTCACGATGATGCGACTGCGCCTGCGTCAGCGCTTCATCCGCGGCAGTGCGCTGCTGCTCTATGATCGTGAGCACGTCCGCCACCGACTTCTGCACGCCGCCGACGACGTTCACGATGTCGACTTCCAGACGTTCGGCGAGCGATGACAACGACGCGCCGACGTTCGATGCGGCTCGCGTGATCGCCTGCGTCGATGTTGCCGTCGCCTGGTCGAGGCGCTCGACCGACTCCAGCATGCGATTGCCGGCGGCCGCAATGTTCCGGTCGAGCTGCGCCGCGGCCTCGCGCGCGACCGATCGCGACTGCTCCAGCATGTCGACCACCTGATGTTCCGGCCGCGCGCGCCACAGCTCGATCATCGCCTTCAGGTTCTCCGCAAGCTGGCGCTGCACGTCGACGACGGAGCTCTCCTCGGTCGTCGTGCGTGCGCCCGCGAGCGCCCGCGCCTGTCGGATCAGGAGCCCGGCGATCGTGAGCGCGAGGCCGGCGGCGAGATCGTCCAGAAAGCCGAGGATGTCCTGCGTGCCACCCGCATCGGGCGCGGCACCGATCCGGTACAGCCCGAGCGCGAGGAACACCAATGTGAGCAGGAAGCCGAAGAAATAGCTCGAGTCCGCGACCTCGCCGTCGCGGTCGCCACCGCGCGACAGCACCCAGTGAAGCACCAGCCCGACCAACCCGGCCGCGAGACCGTACACCGGCTGACCGGCGAGCACGAACGGCCCGACCGCTCCCGCCGTGACGAGGAACGTGACGATGAACGTCAGGCTCTGTCGGTTCATTCCATCGCTCCCGGACCGTCCATCGCACTCTCGCATCCGGACACGCGATCCCAGTGACGACTGAGCACGGACGCGAACTCGTCGCGCGCGAAGTCGAGGTGCACGGACGGAAGCGATGACGGTCGCTCGACACCGTCGTGGAACTCGAACCAGGACACCGCGACGAGCCCGCACGACAGCGGCGCGGATGCTCCGGTCATGCGCGATGACGTCGCCGTCCCCTGCGCCAACGGAGTCTGCCCCACCACGAGCGCGAGCGACCTGAAGCGGTCGCGCCGCTCGTTCAGTGTGCCCGTCTTCGCCATCACCGTCACCTCGCGACCGAGTGCATCGCTCACATCCGATGCAAGACCGGCGGCCGTCCCGGACATCGGCACCTGCCGCAGCCCCACCCTCACACGGCGAAACGCGTTAGCCACGTTGGCGGGCATCTCGGCGGCGCCCGACGAATCGCTCACGATCCTCGCGCGCACTTCCCTGCCCGTCGCGATGCGCGCATATGCTTCGCCCAGTCCGAGCAGCGTCCACCGGTTCTCCCACCCGCCGAACGCATAGCGCGCGAGCAGGTCCAGCCGCGTGCCCTCCGTCTCGGGGAAAAGCAGCCACGGCCGACTCTCCCATGGCAGCAAGGTGCGGTCCGTGCGGGCGCCGCTCCGGTTCGTCGCGGCCCACAGGCCCGGGTTGCGGCCGGCCGTGCGGAAGCCGAGCGCATCGACGTCGAACGCCTCGGCGAGGCCCTCGCCGACGGCGGATCGCTCGAGCACTTCGCGCGCGACGATGCCATCGTCGCCCGTCGGGCGGTAGCCATCCGCGCGCAGCGATCGAACGAGCAGCTCGGCTGCGTACTGATTGCTCGAGCAGCGGATGAAGTCCGTGAATGCAATGACGCCCGCGCAGCCGTTCGCACTGTTTGCGAAGCCGCGGTCCAGCGGCACGTCCGCGACGACGCGCACCGTATCGCCCGCGTAGTTCAGCGTCGTCTCGGCCACCTCCGGCTGGCGCGCGAGA
>DATABQ010000651.1:0-1838 GCA_036259495.1 Longimicrobiales bacterium
TCTGGAGGGAGCGCAGCGCGCGGCCGAAGAGCTCGGGCTGAGTCAGGCGGGTGCGAGCGGACCGGTCGAGCTGGAGTTCGTGCGCAGCAGCGGCAGCGCCGGCACGGCCCTGCTCCATCTCATGACGCCCGGTGATGCGGCGCACACCGTCGTGCTGGCCATCGATATCACTGCGCGCAAGGAAGCGGAGCGCGCGCTGCGCGAGAGCGAAGCTCGCTTCCGTCTGCTCGTCGAGAGCGTGTCCGACTATGCCATTTTCATGCTCGATCCCGACGGCCGCGTGATGAGCTGGAACGCGGGCGCGGAGCGCATCGAAGGATACACCGGCGCGGAAGTGCTCGGCCGACATTTCTCGATCTTCTACACGGCCGAGGATCAGCACGCCGGCACGCCGGCCGCTACGCTGAAGGCGGCACGGCGCGAGGGGCGACACGAGGATGACGGCTGGCGCGTGCGCCGGGATGGCAGCCGCCTGTGGGCGAACGTCGTGGTCGCACCCGTGCACATGGAAGGAGATCTGATCGGCTATGCCATCGTGATGCGCGACCTCTCCGCGCGTCACACCACCGATGTCCTGCTGAAGTCGGTTCTCGACAGCGCGATCGATGGCATCATCGGCATCGATGAGAACGGCACGATCCGCTCGTTCAATGCGGCGGCCGAGCGGATGTTCGATTACACGGCCGACGAGGTGGTCGGCTCGAACATCTCGATCCTCATGCCGGAGCCCTACCGCAGCAATGGCATGGAATACCTCGCCCGCTACGCTCACACCGGTCATGCTCGCATAGTCGGACGGGGCCGTCAGCTGGTCGGACTGCGCGGCGATGGCGTCACGTTTCCTCTCGAGCTGGCCGTCAGCGAGTTCATGCTCGAGGGGAAGCGCTACTTCACAGGTGTCGTGCGCGACATGACGCGTCAACGTGCGCTCGAGGAGCAGCTCCAGCAGGCGCTGAAAATGCAGGCGATCGGTCAGCTCGCTGGCGGTGTCGCTCACGATTTCAACAATCTGCTGACGATCATCGCTGGCCACACGGAGCTTCTGCTCGGGAAGTACAGCGAGCCCGATGATCTCAATCGTGCACTGAATGACATCCGTGATGCGGGAATGCGTGCTGCCGGGCTGACGAAGCAGCTGCTCGCGTTCAGCCGCCGCGCTGTACTCGAGCCGAAGGTGCTCGACCTGAACACGGTCGTACGTGAGGCGCAGCGGATGCTGCGGCGCATCATCGGGGAGGATGTCGAGCTGGTGACGCATCTCCCGCGCGGCCTCCGCCGCGTCAGCGTAGATCAGGGGCAGATGGGGCAGGTGCTCATCAACCTCGTCGTCAATGCGCGTGACGCAATGCCGCACGGCGGCCGCATCGAGGTCGAGACGGCGAACTGCGACATCGAGGAAGGCACTCAGATGCATCCCGACGCGCGGCCGGGGCCGTGCGTGAGGCTCACGGTGCGCGACCAGGGTGTCGGTATGACACCGGAGGTGCTGCAGCGGATCTTCGAGCCGTTCTACACCACCAAGAACGCAGGTGCCGGGACCGGGCTGGGACTGTCCATGGTCTACGGCATCGTGCGGCAGAGCGGCGGCCACATCGAGGTGCACAGCGAGCCAGGCACGGGCGCGGAGTTCAGCGTCATCCTGCCCGCCGCCGACCCGGTCGCCGCAAAGTCGAAGCGGAGTGCGCGCGTCGGCAGCGATGCGCTCAAGGGAGAGGAGACCCTGCTCGTGGTGGAGGACGAGGAGTCAGTGCGCCGGCTGGCCGTCCTATCGCTGAGGGAGCACGGATACCGCGTCGTGGAGGCGGGCAAGGGGGCGGAAGCCCTGCGCGTAATCGGCG
>DATABQ010000652.1:0-2747 GCA_036259495.1 Longimicrobiales bacterium
CAAAGCTGAGGAAGTTGGTGATCGGAGCGCCCGCGACCGCAGCAGCGAAGATATCCGTCCGCGTCGGCAGGAAGGCCGCCTGATAGCCGCCCCAGGAGTGTCCGATGATGCCGATACGCTCCGGATCGACGATCGTCTGCACGGCCGGCACCACCGCCTCCAGCGCCGACACGCCCGGGTCACGGCCGCGATACACGATGTCCGGCATGAGGACGAAATAGCCGTTCGCCGTGAACACACTGAAGTTGTAGTAGCTCCGCTCCGACGGCACTACGTAGTTGTGCAGGTTCTGCGAGAGCCGCTCGTACGTGTATACGATCATCGGATACTGCCGCGACGGATCGTAGTCGGCGGGATACAGCAGGGCAGCCTGCAGCTCGAGTCCTGCCGTGCTCGTGAAATCCACCAGCTCCGAGTGGCCCCACGCGTAATCGATCTGGAACGCGTTCAGCTCCGACACCTGCCGCGCGTCGCTCAGATCGGAATCCCCGACGAACCAGTCCGGTGCATCGTCGAACCGCTCGCGCGTGAATGCGAACGTGTCCGCGCTGTCGGCTCGCATCAGCCTCTCGAGTCGCGCGTCCTCCAGCACGAGCCTTTCGACCGGGCCGTCCGCCTCCATGCGCGCCCAGCCGCTCTGCTTCGTGCGCTCACCGAACAGCGAGAAATACAGCGGGCGTTCGGGATGAATGCCATCATCGTCATCGTACACATCCGCGACGCGATGGATTACGTGCTCCGCCGCGCCGTCCGTCAGCCGTCGGCCGCCGGAGCCGTCCGGCCCCACGAGCCACACATCATAGCGATCGTAGACCAGCAGTGCTTCGTCGTCACGTGTCCAGCCTTCGATGCCGTACGGCGGCAGGGCCTCGACGGGATAATCATACTCCTGATTTGCGAAAACGCCGTTCACGGCCGAGCTGATCGCGGTGCGCGCGCCAGTCTGCACATCGTACGTCCAGTACGTGCCGTCATTGAACCACAGCAGGTAACGACCTGTCTCGCTCGCACCGCCGTACCACTGCACGTTCTCGAGCACCCGCTCACGCTCGCCCGTGTCGACATCGATGAGCCAGACGTCGCCGCCAGGGCGGCCGAACATTGCGCCGAACTCGTAGCGTGACTGATCCGTCTCCGTCGCATGGCGCCCGTCCGGCAGCAGGCGCGCGGTCTCGTGCAACTCCGTCCCGATCTGCACCAGTCGGTCTTCGTCAATGTGCCAGGCCGCGAGCAGCGCCCGCCGCAGATCCTGCTGCTCCTGCGCCTTCTGCTCGGGAATGATGCGCACGTCGCCTGCATGCCAGACCTGCACGTCCGACTGTGTGCCATCGCGCGGTACGTCGTCAGGAGCGTCACCTGCGGAATCGCGCTCGGCTGCGCGGGCAACGGCCGATGCGTGGACACGCGTACGCAGACCGACTGTGATCAGGGTACCGTCAGTCGACCACTGCGGGGTGCGTGTGTCGGAGATCCGTACGCCTGCAGGGAAGTCATTGGTCCTGTAGGGATCCAGTTGGAAGCGGCGCGCGGCCGTCGTGTTGACGTCGGTCCAGGCGAGGACGCTGTAGGCAGTGTCGCGGTAGGTGGAGTCCGGCATCGAGCGCAGCACGGCGATGTCCCGCGCATCATCGCGCCACGCGAGCCCGTCATAGCGGTACGATGAGGAATCGAGAACGCGCAGCGCACCGGATGGCCCATCGTAGAGCTGAACGGCGTTGCCGGTGCCGGACTCCGTGTGGAGCGTGAGTGCGAGCAGCGCACCATCGGGAGCCCACGCATACGCCGATATGTTGCCGAAGCTGGTGTTCGTGCCGCGCACGAGGTCACGAACGATCAGGTCACTGCCACGCGCATCTTCCGGAGCGTAGCCGTGCAGCGCCAGGTACTCACCGTCGGGACTGAACTCGAACGACCGGATCGCACCGAGCGCGGTCGTCGTGCCGGTCGTAAGGTCGAGCACGGCCGCGCGCTGGCGGACCGGCTCCTCCGCCTCCTCGAGCCGCTCGCGTTCGGAAGGCGCGATGCCGATGGAGTAGGCTGCCCAGCGCGAATCGCCCGAGAACTTCACGGAGCCGCCGTACGGAACGATCACCGCAGTGTCGCGCCCGATGCGCTGCACCCGCAGCTCGTTCTGCTCGTTCACCCGATTGACCGCGTACGCCAGCCAGCGCCCGTCCGGTGACAGCGTGGCAGCGCCGGGCGACTCGAAGCGGCCATAGTCCTCCGGCGTGACGGGCTCCAGCCCCTGGTGCGGGGCGCGCGACTGCGCGGACGACAGCGGCTGCGCCGCGAGGATGCTGAGCAGCACCACAACCGCGCCGCGCATCGCAGTGCCGCGTGCAGCGCGTCCTGCCACCTTCTTCATTCCGGGCCCTGCCTCTGGATACCGGCGAGCACGCGCTGGACGACGCCGTCCGCGGCGCGCATCGACGAGATCCATCGCATCACGATCACCAGATCGTTGACGGGGTCCACGTAGATCATGTTGTTGCCCGCCCCCAGGTGGTAGAACGCCTCCTCGGGGGCGCTCGGCAGCGGCCGGCCGCCCGTGTTCAGGAAGAAGTTCATGAAGCCGTACGTCGGCTGCACCGGTGTGGGTGTGGTCGCAAGCGTGATCCAGCGATCGGACAGGATCTGGCGGTCGCCCCAGCGGCCGCGCCTGAGCGTCATCAGGCCGAACCGCGCCATGTCACGCGCGCTGATGAACATGCCGCCACCCCAGTGCCCGCCGCCGCTGACGGACTGCA
>DATABQ010000653.1:0-3096 GCA_036259495.1 Longimicrobiales bacterium
GCTGCCGGTCGAATTCGAGGATCGGCGGACGGTGGAGGAGCTGCTGACGGAAACGGCACAGCGGCGTACCGGCACGCATGTGCCCGTGCGCGGAGACAAGCTACGGCTCGTTGAGCTGGCGAACCAGAACGCGCGGCACCTCCTGGAGGAGCGTGCAGTGCTGGGGCAGGCGATCGAGACGCGCGCGGACGACGTGCTGTACGATCTCCAGGATGCGCTGGAGCTGAAGGTGGTGCCGCGGCTCATCGCATGCTTCGACATCTCGCACACCCAGGGTACGGAGGTGGTCGGCAGCTGCGTCGTCTTCCGGAACGGCGAGCCGGACAAGAGCGAGTATCGCAGGTTCCGCATTCGGGGTGACTGGGGCAACGACGACTTCCGCTCAATGGAGGAAGTGGTCGGCCGGTATGTACAGCGCCGGATTGCGGAGCAGAAGCCGCTGCCGGACGTGATCATCATCGATGGCGGCCGCGGCCAGCTCAATGCGGCTGTCGGTGCGGCGCACATCGCGGGTGCGTCCGACGTGGTGTTCGCGAGTCTGGCGAAGCGTGAGGAGGAGATCTACCTTGTGGCCCGCCCGGAGCCGCTGCGCCTGCCGCGCACGAGCGCTGCACTGCGACTGCTGCAGCGTCTGCGCAACGAGGCGCACCGGTTCGCTCACGGCTACAACAGCAAACTCAGAGGAAGCAGGACGTTGGTCAGCGAGCTGTCATCGATACCCGGCGTCGGACCTGCACGCCAGCGCGCTCTGCTCGAGCGATTCGGCAGCGTGCGCGCACTGCGCTCCGCCGCCGCGTCCGACATCGCAGGACTGCCCGGCTTCTCCGGCAAGCTGGCCGATCAGATTATCGAACACCTCCGTCAGCGCACGTGATCCGGACCCGCTTCGCGCCGAGCCCGACCGGCTCACTCCACGTCGGCAACGCCCGCATCGCCGTTCTGAACTGGCTCTTCACGCGCCGACACGAAGGCTGCTTCGTGCTCCGCATCGAAGACACCGACACAGATCGCAACGTCGCCGGCGCCGAGGCGGGCATTCGCGACGATCTCCTGTGGCTCGGCGTCGACTGGGATGAGGGGCCGGTCAGGGGCGGCGCGTTCGGCCCCTACCGGCAGTCGGAGCGAGCGGCCAGCTATCATCGCTACGCTGCGCGACTGCGCGACGCCGGCCAGGCCTACCGCTGCTTCTGCACCGGCGAGTCCGCGGATGAAGGCGTGGAACGGCGAGAGCGCTGTGCGTGCGCAGCGCTCGACGATGCCGCGACAGCCGAACGCTCCGCCGCGGAGCCGCACACGCTGCGATTCCGCGTGCCCTCCGAGCAGACGATTGCGATCGAAGATGCAGTGCGCGGCCGCGTGGAGTTCGCGAGCCGTGAGATTGCCGATTTCGTGCTGCTCCGTTCCGATGCCCGGCCGACCTACAACTTCGCCGTCGTCGTCGACGATATCGAGATGCGGATCTCGCACGTCATCCGCGGCGTCGGACACCTGTCCAACACACCGCGGCAGGTTCTGCTGTTCGATGCGTTGGAGGCTCCGCGACCGGTGTTCGCGCACGTCCCGATGGTCCTCGGATCGGATCGTCAGAAGCTGTCGAAGCGACACGGCGCAGCCGGCATGGCCGAGTATCGCGCACAGGGCTACCACCCGGACGGACTGCTGAACTACCTGTCCCTGCTCTCATGGTCCAGCCCGTCGGGTGAAGATGTTCTCACCCGCAGGCAGCTCATCGAGGAAATCTCGCTGGATCGCATCGGTGTTGCGGATGCGATGTTCGATCCCGCGAAGCTGAGCTGGCTGTCAGCGAAGCACATCGAACGGATGCCGCTCGATGAGCTCGTCGAAGCAGTGAAGCCGTTCGTCGATCGCTCCCGTTTCCACCTGGACGACGCAAAGCTCAGCGCGGCAGTCGCAGCGACGCGGACGCATTACGCGACGTTCGCCGATGTGAACGAGCAGCTGGCCGCATTCTTCGCATCGGATCGTGTGCAGGTCGGTGAACGGACGGTGGTCGATGCCGCGTCGCGCGTCCTGAGCGGCGTCCCGCAATGGAGCGAGGACGCACTGCGTGCTGCCATAAAGGAGATTGGCGCGGTCAGTGGTCGCAAAGGGCGCGCACTGTACGAGCCGCTGCGTCTCGCGTTGACCGGCCGGGAGCACGGTCCGCCGCTGCCCGCCGTTCTGTTCGTGCAGGGCAGGGAACGCGTGCTCGAGTCGCTGCAGACGGCAGCCGCCACCGGCGACGCCGCCGGCTGACCTGAAAGACCACAATGAGCACACTCATCTTCGATCCGTTCGCCGGCATCAGCGGGGACATGACGCTTGCCGCTCTCCTCGACATCGGACTGGACGAGGCGTGGCTGCGTGACGTCGTGCGCGGCCTGGGCATCGGAAACGTGGACGTGCACGTGGAGCGGGTGAACCGCCGCGGCATCCGTGCACCTCACGTTCGTTTCGACTATCCGCCCGAGCACGCGCACCGGCACCTCCGGCACGTCGTCGAGATCATCGATCGCTCCACCGCGTCCGATCGCGTCAGAGACCTCGCCAGGGAGGCGTTCCGCCGCGTTGCGGAAGCGGAAGCAAAGATTCACGGCACGACCATCGAGAAGGTGCACTTCCACGAAGTCGGTGCGACCGACGCGATCCTGGACATCATGTGCGTCATGGCCGGCGTTGTGGAGCTGGGTTTCACGGACTTCCGGACCCGCCCGGCCGCGATCGGCAGCGGGTGGGTCGACATCGAGCACGGCCGCTATCCCGTGCCGGCCCCCGCAACTCTCGACATACTCCGCGGAATCCCGCTCACTGGTGCCGAGCTGCCCGGTGAATGCACTACGCCGACCGGCGCTGCCATCCTCGCGACGCTCACCGGCGGTCGCGGTGTTCCCGACAAATTCACTATCGCGAGGACCGGCTTCGGCGCGGGCACGCGCGATCCGGAGACCACGCCCAACGTGCTCCGGCTCATCGTCGCGGATACGGACAGCGCGAGCGACACGGAGCCGCTCTGGCTCATCCAGGCCGACCTCGATGACCTGTCCCCCGAATACTTCGCCGGCGCGCAGACCGCCCTGTTCGACGCGGGTGCGCTCG
>DATABQ010000654.1:0-1825 GCA_036259495.1 Longimicrobiales bacterium
GTGCAATGCCGTGCATCCACATCACGGACTGGGTGAAACCGGAGCAGTCGACTCCGTTCAGTGTTACGCCGCCCCAGAGGTAGGGTGCGCCGTACCAGCGGCGGGCGGTGCGTGCCACGCTCTCGCCGCGGTGCGGGAACCAGTCTCCGAGGCGGTCCACATCGACGACGTCGCCGTTGGCGACTGCACCGCAGCGGCCGTCGGGCAGGTGGTAGGCTCCGGAATGACGGGAGAGGCGAGCCCCCCATGGCAGACGTGCGAGGATGCGGCCGTCTTCGTCGAGCAGCTCCGCGCCGAGCGAGACCACGGACTCCGCGACGTCGCCGCGCTCCCACGAGAACGCCCAGTCGTCATCGCCTGCCTGGAGGTATCCTTCGTACACCCAGCCGATGTAGCCGTCCTCGCCGCGGATCCTGAACCACTGATCCGCATGCGACAGCAGCTCCACGCGCATGCCGAGCACGAGCTGCGAGATCTGCGGGGCGGGCAGCCGCGGTTCGGCGTACACCGGCGCGACGGCGGAACGCACGAGCGCGTGCCGTGACGCGCCGAGCGCCTCATCCGGCAGGCGCATGACCTCATCGACGGCGGTGAGGCCCTGATCCCGGAGCATGGCGACGAGGGCGTCGACCGCCTGCGAATGCGTGGACTGACCTCGCAGGACGATCTTGCGGTCATGTTCTTCCGCAGCAACGTCGAAGACGCCGGAACGGAAGTCCGGCACGAACTGTCGCCGCACGGATTCGATCGTACGGTCGATGGTGGTGCGCGAGCTCATCCGGCGTTCGCGTTCGTCCGCTCGCGATGAGACTCGGGGTCCGCGCCGTCGACCGGCGACGCGCCGTGCTCCAGCAGCGCACGCTCGCGTCCCACGTGCAGCCGCCGCCGCAGCTCGAAGTCGGACATCGTCCGGAGCGTTCTCTCGGCAGTCGCCCGCGTCTGCCAGCGCACTTCGGGAGCTGGAAAGACGGCACCGTCAGCGCCCTCTATGACGAGATACCAGCGGGTATGGTGTCGAGGTGTATCCTCTTCGAGCGCGGTGGCTACCCAGATGGCGCCGCTTTCATCCGTAAACGTCTTCATTGGTTCCCTTCCCGCCTGTCCGTTGAATGGTCGAGCATCGCCTGGAGCGCTGCATCGTCCATGTTCTCGAGCTCGCGCACAGCCGCGTCCTGCGCGACCGACTGCAGCGGCGCCTGCCGTACGTTCCGGTCCGATGACGTAGGCGGCACGAACAGGGCAACGCTCGTGCCCCAGGACTCACGCCCGAGCACCACGTCCCACATCATCCCGCTGCGATCCCGGAACCGTCGCATCCCATCCTTCCCCTTGCGCCGCGGCAACCAAAGCCACAGCGTTGCATGTCATATTCGTCGATCCCGGAGCGATGCAGGACATGTACGACGCGCTGACCGACCGCCTCGAAGAAGGCATCTACCAGATTGTCGCGTTCCTGCCGCGTCTCGCCGCCGCGCTCGGCATTCTCATGGTCGGGCTGGCCATCGCGAAGATGGTCGAGCGCGGGACCGACGCCGCGCTGCACCGCATCGGTTTCGACCGCTGGATGCAGGAGGGCGGTGTGACCGAAGCGCTGGAACGCGCGGGCACCACCCTGGATCCCTCCTCCGTCATCGCCCGGCTCGTCTTCTGGACGATGATGCTGCTCGTGATCCTGCTCTCCGCGAACGCGCTCGGCATCACGGCCGTCAGCACTCTGTTCGCGGAGCTGCTCGCCTATGTGCCGAACGTTCTTGCCGCCGTCATGGTCCTCGTCCTCGGCATCCTGCTCGGCGAGTTCATCAAGGACCTCGTGCTCGCCTCCGCC
>DATABQ010000655.1:0-4477 GCA_036259495.1 Longimicrobiales bacterium
CGCTCTGCTTCAGCTTGTCCTTCACCTCGTCCCACAGCGCGGCTCGGCGCAGCGAGCGCTCGACGTGGTCGGCCATGTTGCCGACGTCGAGCCCCTGCACCTTCGGGCCGAACGCGATGTTGTCGTAGATCGACTTCGGGAACGGGTTCGGCTTCTGGAACACCATCCCGATCCTCCGCCGCACATCGACCGGATCGACGTCGTCGCCGTACAGGTTCGTGCCCTGAAACAGTGCCTCGCCTTCGACCCGCGCGCCCGGTACCAGATCGTTCATCCGGTTGAAGCAGCGCAGCAGCGTGCTCTTGCCGCACCCCGACGGCCCGATGAACGCGACGACCCTACGGTCGGGGATCTTGATGCTGATGGACTTCACCGCGCGCGTATCGCCGTACAGCACGGACAGCTCCCGTGCCTCCAGCTCGATGGCAGTGGTCGGCTCATAGATCGATTTCGACATCAGTTCCGGCGCGAGTAACGGTTACGCAGCAGGATCGCCAGGGCATTCATCGTCAGCAGCACGACGAGCAGCACGAGGATCGCGCTCGCCGCCAGCTGGTGAAACTCGACCTGCGCTTCATTGATCCAGTTGAAGATCTGGATCGGCAGAACGGTGAACTGGTCAAGCGGCCCGGACGGCACGAACGGTACGAACGCGAGCGCGCCGACCACGATCAACGGTGCAGCCTCGCCGACCGCACGCGAGAGGGCCAGGATCGTGCCGGTGAGGATCCCCGGCAGCGCCAGCGGGAAGACGTGGTAGCGGACGGCCTCCCATCGCGTGGCGCCGAGCGCGTAGGCGCCGAGGCGGATCGTGTTCGGCACGGCCTTGATCGCTTCCTGAGATGCAATAATGACGACCGGCAGGATCAGCAGCGCGAGTGTGAGTGCAGCGGCGAGGATGCTCCTGCCGAGGAACATGTATCGCACGAATACCGCGAGTCCGAGTATGCCATAGACGATGGACGGCACGCCCGCGAGGTTGGCGATGTTCGTCTCGACGAGCTTCTTCCACGTGCTCTCCGGTGCATACTCCTCGAGCCATATCGCAGTGCCGACACCGAGCGGGAACGCGATCGCGGCCGTGAGCACGAGCGTCCATATCGTGCCGACGAGTGCGGGCAGGATGCCGGCGCGTGTCGCCAGCCTCGATGGAAATCCCTTCAGGAACTCCCAGGACAGGTAGCGCGAGCCATCGATCGCGACGTCGACCAGGAGCACTGCGAGCACTACGACGCCGAGTGCAGTCGCTGCGAAGCAGAGCACGTGAAAGAACACGCCGAAGCGCGCGCGCTGCCGGAGTCGCGGCCGGAACCGGCTCGCATCCCGCTGCATTGCTGCGTGTGGTGCGGGCTGCTCGTCCGGTTGACGGCCGCTGCCCGTCGACGGATCGTGGGTGCTCATTCGTACACCTCGCGGAACCTGCGCAGGACGAAGATGCTGATGATGTTCATGAGCAGAGTGATCGCGAACAGCAGCAGCCCGACTGCGAAGATGGTCCTGTACTCCACCGACCCGTGCGATGCCTCACCCATGCTCGTCTGCGCGATGTAGGCCGTCATGGTCTGCATGCTCTCGAGGGGGTTCAGCGTGAGCTTCGCCTGTGCACCCGCTGCGATCGTCACGATCATCGTCTCACCGATGGCGCGGGAGATCGCGAGGATGAAGCTCGCGATGATGCCGGAGAGCGCCGCGGGCACCACGGTTCGTGTAGCGACTTCATACTTCGTCGCGCCGAGTGCATATGCGCCCTCCCGCAGGGCACGAGGGACTGCGGACATCGCATCCTCGGAGAGTGACGAGACCATGGGCACGATCATGATGCCCATGACGATCGCGGCACTGAGCGCATTGAAGAACTCGATCGACGGGAAAATGGTGCTCAGGAGCGGTGTGACGAACGTGAGGGCGAAATAGCCGTACACGACGGTCGGCACTCCTGCCAGCACCTCCAGCACCGGCTTCAGCACCTTGCGGGTGCCGTCGCGCGCGTATTCGCTCAGGTAGATTGCGGCGGCGACACCGATCGGCAGCGCGATCACGGCCGCGATCGCTGCGATCACCACCGACCCCGTCACGAGCGGCAGCACGCCGTACTCCCGGGACGTGAACTGCGGCGACCACTGCGTGCCCGTCAGGAACGTGAACGGCGAGATCTCGCGGAAGAACGCGATCGACTCGAACACGAGCACTGCGACGATGCCAACCGTCGTAAAGATCGAGACGGCGCTGCACAGGATGAGCATCCAGCCGATCCATCGCTCACGTCGGTGGCGCGCCGTGAGGCCCGTCGCGCCGCCGCCGAACCTCCCGCCGCCGGAACTATTGTTCGGTGACACTCGGCGCCGGGATAAGGCTGAGGTTCTCCTGATATTCCGACGCCTGCATCGGCACGTAGCCGACCTCCAGCACAAGCGCGGGGGCGTTCTCCATGTAGAAGCGGACGAACTCTGCGAGCTCTGGCTCCGCCAGCCGGTTGCGATCCACGTAGATGAACAGCGGGCGCGAGAGCGGCGCGTACTCACCGCTGGTGACGGTCTCCGGCGTCGGCTTCACGCAGCCGCTGCCGTTGTCCACGCCAAGGGCGCGGAGCTGGTCCTGATTCTCGATGTAGTACGCGTAGCCGAAGTAGCCGAGCGCGTTCACATCCCCTGCGACGCCCTGCACCAGCACGTTATCGTCCTCGCTCGCGGAATAGTCCGGGCGGCTGGCGTCCTCCTCACCCATGATCGCTTCGGTGAAGTAATCGAACGTGCCGGAGTTCGTTCCCGGTCCGTAGAGGCGGAGCGGCTCCGCGGGCAGCCCCTCGCGCACCTCGCTCCACAGCTGGAGCGTGCTCCCCGGCTCCCAGATCCGGCGCAGCTCCTCGACCGTCAGGCAGTCGATCATCGTGTTCTCCGGGTGCACGGCGACGGCCAGTCCGTCAATCGCGACCTGCAGCTCCAGCGGATCCACGCCTGCCTGCTCGCACAGCGCCCGCTCGTCGTCCTTGATTGCACGCGACGCGTTGCTGATCGCCGTCTCGCCCGCGCAGAAGCGTCGGAACCCGCCGCCCGTTCCGGACACACCGACGGTAACGCGCACGTCGCCACCTGTCTCGATCATGAACTCCTCGGCGACCGCCTGCGATAGGGGATAGACGGTGCTGGAGCCGTCGATCTGGATGGAGCCAGTGAGGCCGGACTCGCCGCGCTCACCGCCGCACGCCGCAGCCACGAGTGCCGCTGCCGCAATGATCAATGGAGTACCAACACGCATGAGGATCGTCTCGCTTTCCGCCCGATGGGCGACTCAGAAGTACAGGTTGATCTGTGCGCGACCCGCGTGCTGCGTTTCGAACCGGTCGCTTTCGGGCAAATACACATCCCAGTTGAACATCAGCCGGTTGCGTCCGATGAAGTAGAGGTTCACGCCGGGTGTCACGAGCACACCCGCGTCGCCATCGATGCCGTCATCCGGATCGCCATAGCTCACCCGCGCCACGGGCTCGATGCCCTCGATGCGCCTGCGTCCCGTCCCGAAGTAGCGCGCCAGAACGCCCTGTCCGCCGAGAAAGCGTTCCCGGGTGGCGAGATTCGTTCCACTCGACAGCTCGGCCAGCACCCACCAGCCCTCGCGCAGCCCACCCAGCTCTGCGTCGACCTCGAACGCATCGCCCGTGCGCGTCTCGGCGCCCTCCGCGTCCGGCCAGCTCATCTCGCGCCGGCTCCATGCGCCACCGAGAGTGAGCGGTGCGCCAATGTCGACTGCGTACGTCACGCGCGCCGCGAGCGATTTTGCATCATTCTCATCGCGCGCATCAGGGCCGTTCCCGTTGAACACACCCGCAGCCCACCCGAGACTGCCGAGCCGGCCCTCGACTGCAGCGCCCAGGTCGTAGCCGAGATATCCCTGCACGTCCAGGAGCGCCTGCTGCTCACCGAGCAGAAGATCCCCGCGCAGGCTTGTCAGCTCGCCCTGGTTCCCTGCGGCCAGCGCAGTCTCGAGTCCGCGAATCCTCAGCCCGCGCTCGATCGCAGGGTACGTCGTTGACGACGTGAGGTTGACCAGGCTGAACGGCTTCTTGAACTGACCCGCACGAACGATGAACGCGGGATCGAACTCGAGCGCCAGCCACGCCTGCCTCAGCTCCATTTCGCCCAGTGCATATTCCGGCTCGATCGCGCCGCGGATCCAGTCGCCGACCTCTATGTCGACGCCCAGCCGGACGCGCCGCGTCTCGAACGTGCTCGATGCGATCGGGGCACCAGGCTCGTCGTCATCCACACTCGTGCTGTTCCACTGGAACTGCACACGCCCCCCCACATCGACATTTACCGGAAGTGTCTGGGCGTGAGCTGCGGACCCGAACGCCACCCACAACCCGACCGCCGCTATCGCTGCACGCATGATCGCTCTCCACGAGGAGCCATTCCGTAACACGCTGTGCTCAGTGTAACAACGCTTCCCGGAACAGCAGGCTACGGATTGGTAACGGGGA
>DATABQ010000656.1:0-3626 GCA_036259495.1 Longimicrobiales bacterium
AGGCGAGTACGTCAGCGCATCGTCGGCATCGGACCGTGAATGGCATGTGTTCGACCGGAAAGGATCATGGCTCGGCTCGGTGTCTCTACCCGCCCGGTTCCTGCCCTACCAGATCGGCGCTACCTGGATTCTCGGCTCGTCGCGGAACGAGCTGGATGTGGAGACCGTTCAGGTGTTGCGCCTGAGTCGGCAGCCATCGGGTGAGACCTGACGTGGACGTTCTGCGCGTCTACCAGATGCCGTCGACCATACCGCCACGCTGAGTACACCTGTCCACGGCACGAATGTGGCGACGCCGGCAGAGGGATAGACGGCGGCGGCTGGACTCAGCACCACGCGCATCGACACGACCTGCGCACGCGGCGGCAGCGGACCATCCGCGTTTCCGCGTCAACCGAGTATCGGATTCGTATCGGGTCAGGAGGGACCTCTACGTGGAGAGCGTACCTGGGGACAGGCGGCATGCGACTGCGCGTGTCGCCCTGATCCCGCCAGCGGGCGCATTCCTGGCAGCTGCGATTGCTGTTGCAGGGGTGGCGCGCGGCTGGAACGCGGCCACGTTCGGCGGCGCTGCCGGCGTGCGAGAGGCACTCATGGTTCCGGCGACCGCCGCTGGCCTGCTGCTCGCAGCCGGTGCCCTGCTGCTCGTGCAGCAGTCACGCGCTCCTGCCGCACGGCAACTCGGACGGATCCTCGCCGGCCTGACCACGTTGATTGGTCTCCTCGCCAGCGGACTGTACATCGTCGGGTGGGGCGGCATTGCGGACGTGGCAGCGGGAAGCAGCCGATGGGCGCAGAGGCCCGGCCCGACGACGGCTCTGGGCTTCATGTTCGTCGGCACGTCGCTCCTCGCGGCCAGTTCCCGCCGTAACGATTTCCAGCGGCTGGCGGGTGCGTGCGCGGCGGCAACGCTCGTCATCGCACTTACGGGGCTCGTCGGTCACGCGTACGGCGCGAGCGTCCTCTACGGCCTCAACCGCTGGGGCGGGACAGCCATATCCACCGTGATCGCACTCAGTGCCCTTGCGGTCGGCGTGCTCTTCACGCATCCGCGGCAGGGAGTTGCTGCCGTGGCCACGAGCGACGGTGCAGGCGGACACCTCATGCGCCGGCTCATGCCGGCCGCTCTCGTCGCTCCGCTGCTCCTGGGATGGCTCGCGCTGACGGCGCAGGAGCGCGGGCTCTTCGATGTAGCATTCGGCGCGGCGCTGCTGGTCGTGTCGCTCATCGTCCTGCTGGCTGCGCTGATCGTCCGTCAGGCGACGGTACTGCACGCCATCGATGCGGAGCGCGAGCGACTCCTCGCACGCGAGCGGCAGGCCAGCGAACAGGTCAGCCGCATCCTCGAGAGTATCACGGACGCGTTCTTCGCCGTGGATCGCGAGTGGCGCTTCACATACGTAAACCGCGAGGCGGAGCGGCTTCTTCAGCGGCCGCGTGACGAGCTCCTCGGGCGACTCCTGTGGGACGAGTTCGCGGCGGCAATCGGCACCGCATTCGAGCGCGAGTACGTCCGTGCCATGGCCGAGCAGAAGACCGCACGGTTCGAGGAGTACTTTGCCCCGCTCGATGCGTGGTTCGAGGTCCGCGCGTTCCCGAACGTCGAAGGACTCTCCGTCTACTTCACCAACGTGACGGCGCGCAGGGTCGCAGAGGAAAGACTCCGCGAGAGCGAGGAGCGCTATCGCCTGCTCGCGGACATGATCCCGCAGCACATATGGACTACCAACCCCGACGGCTATCACACCTACTTCAGTCGCCGCTGGTACGAGTTCACCGGCTCCACGCCCGGGGAGACGCAGGGCGACGGGTGGCTCGATCTGCTCCACCCGGACGACCGGGAACGAACGATCGCGGAGTGGGAGAAGTCCCTGCGAACGGGGGAGCGGTATTCGGTCGAGTATCGTTTCCGCAACACCGCCGGCGAATACCGCTGGTTCTGGGGTCAGGCGCTGCCGCAGCGCAACGAAGACGGGGAGATCGTACGGTGGTTCGGAACACTGACCGACATTTCGGAGCGCAGGCGGCTGGGCGAGGAGCGCGAGCGACTGCTGCACGCGGAACGCGAGGCCCGCGCCGAGGCTGACCGGCGGCGTGAAGAGCTGGAGCGGGTAACCGAGAGCCGGACGCGGCTCATGCGCGGCTTCAGCCACGACCTGAAGAACCCGCTCGGCGCCGCGGACGGACATGCGCAGCTGCTCGAAGATGGGATCATCGGTGATCTCTCCGAGCGACAGAGGGACAGCGTTGGCCGGATCCGTCGCTCGATCCACACGTCGCTCCGGCTGATCAACGATCTGCTCGAGCTCGCGCGCGCGGAGGCGGGGCAGATCGAGACCGAGTGCGTTGCAACCGATGTCACGCAGGCGGCACGCGAGGTCGCGGACGACTTCCGCGCGCAGGCGGCTGCCGCCGGCCTCGCGATCAGCGTCAATGGACCGGAATCACTGCAAGCCGAGACGGACCCGACGCGGCTGCGCCAGATCCTCGCGAATCTCGTCTCGAACGCCGTAAAATACGCACCCAACGGAGAGGCCACGTTGACGGCCGACATGAAGCGGAATGGCGACAGCAACCGGCCGGGATCGTGGGTCGTCGTGAGCGTATCCGACAACGGGCCCGGCATCCCGGAAGACAAGCGGGACATGATCTTCCACGAGTTCACCCGGCTCGATCCGGAGGCGCAGGCGGGAGCAGGTGTCGGGCTGGCCATCAGCCGACGGATTGCGCAGCTCATGGGCGGGGATCTTACGGTCGAGAGCGAAGTCGGCCGCGGCTCCACGTTCACGCTCTGGCTCCCGCCGGCATAATCGCCGGACCTGTCGCCCGTCGCCTGTCGCCTGTCGGACCTGGTTTCCACGTTCCACCCTGGCCGATCCAGACTGCGGTCATCTACAGTTATCGGTGGAATTCGACCGTGTGGGAGCAGACCAGCAAGCGAGCGAGCCCTCGGCTACGCTATGGTAAGGGGTCCCACGGGGCGTTACCATGGTCGGGTGAGCCGACCCAGAACCTGGAATCCTGGTCCGTTCATGTGGACCTGCGCCAGGACTCGCCTGACGGGCAAACCTGATCCGCAAAGGAATCGAGATGGAGAAGCGCTTCGCTGCCATCGCGTTCGCAGTCGCCGGCGCACTGTTCGAGCTGGTCGCGTTCATACCGGTGTTTCGTGGAGAAGGGATCAACGTCGTATTCCTCGCATTGGGCGTCGTGTTCCTGAGCCTTTCGGCTGTATTCGGGATGAAACGCGACGACGCCGGCAGCTGACCGATCGCAAGTGATCTCGGTCGGCGCTGCCATCATCGGCTGGCCGACTCTGCTCGGTGCGACTCTCTACCAGGAGTATCTGAAGCGCTCTGAGCTCTCTTCGGCATCACCGATGATCCAGTGTCGCGCTGATGGAGCCGGAATCTGACGAATGGGCATCCTGACCGTGTCACGCAGCACGACGCAGGCAGCGATACTCCTGACATGCTGCGCGTGCGCCCTGGCGTGCGGCGCGGATCCGCCCGCTTACAGCACCGATGCCGATGACGCGGCGATCTATGCGGGTGTCACAGCGGCGACGCGACAGTCGTTCGAAATCGAAGGCCGCATGTCGGTGCACCCGTATCTCGCGGTCGCGC